>JANNSA010000684.1:0-22265 GCA_031402115.1 Hyphomicrobiaceae bacterium
CGCTCGCTGCTGGAACGCGAGGGCAGCTCGGCACTCCGGCGCGTGCAGTTCACCGCTAGTTTCAACAAGGGATACCGGAGTTACCGGCGCACCTACCAGTCATGCACGCCGACCGCCGAGACTGTCGTCGACCGCTTCCTGGCTGAGGGCGCTGCCATCGCTGAAGGCTTGATCGCCGGCAAGTGATCCCGGCTGTGCCGTGACTGTGGATAAGGGGCGCGCAAATTCACCTAAATTGGTGCTCCGGCAACTTGTGCCGGTTGGCTGTGCTAAGGCTCATCGAAGGGGATAGCCCGAACGCGAAGTCCGCGCCGGGCCGATTGGCACAGACAGTTATCGGGGCTGGGATCCAATGACAGCCGTTACAATTGGCAAGAACGAACTCGACAGCCTGGATGCTCTGCGTTTCATGCTGGCGGCCTGGGAAGAGGCGATCGAAGAGGGCGTCGATCGCGACATGTTGGCGAACGCGGCGCTGTTTACGGCGTTGACCGAACTGGTCTCCACCTATGGCGAACAGGCCGTTTCGATACTGGCCAAGGGCCTGCCCAATCGCATCCTATCGGGCGAGTTTAGCGAAGCGCCAACCGAGCGCATGCAGTAGCGCGGCGGGAAGGGGCCTGACCCCTTTCTAGCCTACCGCTCGCCACACCACGTCGATCAGCAATCCAAGACCAAACAGCATCAGCGCAAAGCTGGCGGTACGGCTGATCTTGGACAGGCGCTGAGCTGAGATGCGGTCGCGCAGGAGCGACACCATGGTGGCCAGGATTGTCCACCACAGCAAGCCGCCGAGCACGATGCCGAACACCAGCCGCAAGGCTTCGGCAAAGCTGCCGATCCCGTAGGCCGTGCCAACGCTACCAAACACGGCGAACAGCCCCAATACGGCGCCTGGATTGGTGATGCTCAGCAGGAATGTCTGCAGGATAGACCACGCCATGCCGCCACTTGCGTCGGGCGCTGCGTTGATCGTCTTTGGCCGCGACAGCGTGAAAATGCCAAAGGCGATCATCACAATGCCACCGAACACCTTGATCTGCGGATTGTAAGTGAGGATGGCGCTGGAAACGACTGTGATGCCAGCCGCTGCGAACAGCGCGATCAGGCCGTCACACAGCACGGCCCCTAGTCCCGACGCCAGACCACCCCAGAAACCGCGTTCGAGCGTGCGCTGAATGCACAAAATGTTGACCGGCCCGACCGGCGCCGACAGCATGAAGCCGATGCCAATGCCGATCGCGATCAGCTGCAGGTCCTGGAGCAAGCGCGTCCCTCTCTCCCCGCGCCAGCCGCCACTTGCACCGTCAATTCAACGGGTCACAGCCTGAGAAGCGTACTGGCTCACCGACCGGCTTAGCGACAATCGCGCCGCCCCAGACGACGACATTTCCGCGCACCAGCGTGCCAACCGGCCAACCACGTACGGTCAGGCCGGCATAGGGCGTCCAGCCGGCGCGGCTGGCACTCCACTGATTGCTGATCGTCTCGCTGCGGCGCAAATCAACGATGGTCAAGTCCGCATCAAAGCCGACCGCCAACCGGCCTTTGCCGGCAATGCCGAATAAGCGGGCTGGACCAGCGCTGGTCATGTCGACGAAGCGCTCAAGGCTCAGCCGTCCGGCCGCGACATGATCGAGCATCACCGGTACCAGCGTTTGCACGCCTGGCATGCCGGATGGAGAGTGCGGATAGGGTTTGGATTTTTCCTCCAAAGTATGCGGCGCGTGGTCGGAACCGAGGATGTCGGCAACGCCCTGCGCAAGGCCGCTCCAGAGCGCGGCACGGTGAGTTTTGGTGCGCACCGGCGGGTTCATTTGTACCAACGTGCCGAGCCGGGCATAGGCGTCAGGCGCTGCCAGCGTCAGATGGTGTGGCGTGACTTCGACGCTGGCGATGCCCTTGTGGCTCGCCAGAAACTGCATTTCTTCGGCCGTCGACACGTGCAGGATATGCACCGGTTTGCCAGCTGCTGTGGCGAGCCGCACAATTCGTTCGGTAGCGATCAATGCGGCTCGCGCATCGCGCCAGACCGGGTGCGAGCTGGCATCGCCATCGACACGTTCGCCAAGCCTGGCGCGCAGCCGCGTCTCGTCCTCGCAATGATAGGCGGAGCGGCGGCGAAGAGCAGCAAGAATGGCAGCCAGCGTCGCTTCATCATCGACCAGCAGATCGCCAGTGGAAGAGCCGACGAATACCTTGATGCCGGCAGCTCCTGGCAGCCGCTCCAAGTCAGCCAAGTCTCTGACATTGCCCTGCGTGGCGCCGACCCAGAAGGCAAAGTCGCAGTGCATGCGATGCTGGGCACGGCTGATCTTGTCGGCAAGCGCGGCCGCCGAGGTGGTTTCCGGCTTGGTGTTAGGCATCTCGAAAACAGCTGTGACGCCGCCGAGCACGGCCGCGCGGCTGCCAGTCGCAAGATCTTCCTTATGTTCAGCGCCGGGTTCACGGAAGTGCACTTGCGTATCGATGACGCCGGGCAGCAGTGTAAGCCCACGGCAGTCGAGAGTTTGCGCGGCCTGCCTGCCATCAAGTGCACCAATCGCGGCGATCCGGCCGTTGCTGATGCCGATGTCGCGCGCGCTACGGCCATCGTGATTGACGACTACACCGCCCTTGAGAAGCAGGTCAAATCGATCAGTCACTCGCGCATTCCTTCGCTAACGGCAACGCTCTCAGCATGCTCAGCGGCTTGCTGTTATGGCCCCGCTTACGTACATCAGGTCAGTGAGGCAACAAACGGATTGTCAGGCTGGTGACGGCAAATCAACAGGCAGCGGTGTTGACGGATCGTGGCGTCATCGAGGTCCATGGACCCGATGCTGAGCGGTTCCTGCATGATCTGGTGACCAACTCAATCGGTCCGGCCGATCTACGCCGGGCGATTTACGCCGGTCTTCTGTCGCCGCAAGGCAAGATCCAGTTCGACTTCATCGTGCACGCTGGCGATGGACGCTATCTGCTGGATGTGGTGCGCGATCGGAGCGCGGCTTTGATGCAGCGGCTGACACTCTACAAGCTGCGCGCCAAGGTCACGCTGGTGGATCGCTCGAATGCGTTGGCGGTCGGAGGAGTGCCGGTAGGAACTGCGGCGGCGCTGCCCGATCCCCGGCATTCGGGAATGCCATGGCGCTGCATTGTCAACGGCTCGGCGCAACAGATCACCGATGCCGGCGGGGGAACCTTCGCAACTGCGGCAAACTACGACGCCCGGCGCATCGCGCTTGGCGTGCCTGAGGGCGGCAAGGATTATGGCTGGGGCGAGTTGTTCACGCACGAAGCGCTGTACGATCAGATCAACGGCGTCGACTTCAGCAAGGGCTGCTTCGTCGGCCAGGAGATTGTCTCGCGCATGCAGCATCGCGGCACAGCGCGCAGCCGCTTCACGCAGGTGATCGGCGCGACCGAGTTGCCGCCGCTCGGCACACCCGTGCTAGCCGGCGATCAGCCGCTTGGTGTGATGGGTTCGCATTCTGGTGCAGAGGGGCTGGCACTGATCCGGCTGGACCGGCTGCAGCAAGCGCTGAGCGACGGCAAGAGCGTGACCACTGACGGCATTGCCGTAACCCTGCGCAAGCCCGAATTCGCAACCTATGCCGTTGCTGGAGGCGCCTGATGCGGCCATCGCCAGAAGCCCAAACCGGCTGCCCGTGGCCGGGCGATGATCCGCTCTATGTGCACTATCACGACACCGAATGGGGCGTGCCGCAGGCTGACGATCGGGCCTTGTTTGAAAAGCTGATGCTGGAGGGCTTTCAGTCCGGATTGTCGTGGATCACTATCCTGCGCAAGCGTCAGCACTTCCGCCGCGTTTTTGACGGCTTCGATCCAGCGATCATTGCCGGCTATGGCGAGGCGAAAGTCGCCAGCCTGCTCGCCGACCCCGGCATCGTGCGCAACCGCCTGAAAGTACTGGCGACCATCGACAATGCCCGCGCCTTTCTCAAGTTGAGCGAGAGCGAGAGCCTTTCGGGTTTGATCTGGGAACTGGCCGGCGGTGCGCCGGTTCAGCACGCCCGCCAGAGCATGGGCGAGGTGCCGGCACAGACACCAGAGAGCCAAGCGATTTCCAAGGCCCTGAAGCAGCGCGGTTTCCGCTTTGTCGGCCCGACCACGGTCTATGCGTTCATGCAGTCGATGGGCATGGTCAACGATCACATGACCGGCTGTCGCCGCCATGCCGCCTGTGCCAAGCTCGCCCGGGGCTTCCGGCCGCCACCGCGCTTGCGCTGAGGAGGTTGCATGGCCGACCGTTCCACTCCACGCGCCTGGCAACGTATGCTCTCGGGCCGCCGGCTTGATCTGCTGGCGCCGTCGCCCGCCGATATCGCGATTGAAGATATCGCGCACGGGCTGGCGCGCGTCGCCCGCTGGAACGGCCAGACGGTAGGCGACCATGCCTTTTCGGTGGCACAGCATTGTCTGCTGGTCGAGACACTGTTTGCCGGTACTAACCCGCCAAGCGCGCAGCGCTGGCGACTTGCGGCCCTGCTGCACGATGCGCCGGAATACGTCGTTGGCGATCTGATCAGCCCGTTCAAAGCGGCGATCGGGCTTGACTACAAGGCGTTCGAGCAGCGTCTGCTGGCGGCGATCCATGAGCGCTTTGGCCTGCCCACCGAGCTACCCGTTGCAATCACTGCCGCCATCAAGGCGTCGGATCGCGCCGCCGCTTTTCTGGAAGCAACGCATCTGGCCGGCTTCTCAATCGACGAAGCGCGATTGTACTTCGACGAGCCCACTATGCAGCCGGAAACCATGCACGCAATACCTGCAGCCGAGGCTGGCCGGCTATTTCTGACGCGCTTCCGAGCCTTATTGGCGGACCGCCTATGACGATCAGCATCCGGCGCGCCGCCGACTACCGCCGAATGCCTTGGAAAAACGGCGGGGGCGTCACTACGGAGATCGCCCGTGGCGGCGGGAGTAGCGACGGCGACGGCTTCGACTGGCGTATCAGCATCGCTGATGTCGCCATTGACGGCCCGTTCTCCCTGTTTCCCGGCATTCAGCGCACAATCGCTGTCATTGACGGTGCCGGCATGGACTTGCTGTTCGCCGATGGCGAAGCCCATCGTCTGTTCCCGCATCAGCCGTTCACCTTCGATGGCGCGCGGGCCGTTGAAAGCCGGCTTTTGTTGGGTCCGGTGCGTGATCTCAACGTTATGGTTCGGCACGGTGCTTGGTTCGGAAACGTGCATATTCATGCTGGACTGGCGCCGTTCCACCTACCCGCGCAACCAGATGTGGACGCGCGATTTGCCATCGTCCTCAACGGTCGCTGGCAGGCCGCGACCGGCGAGACACTGGCCGCCGAGGACAACCTTTTCTTAGCGCCGGAGGATGCGGCGCGGCTCGTGCCAGTGGCAGTTGGCGCTGTGGCGCTCATCACCCTGCAATTGCTGCGGAAGCCAGCGCACGGCCGGGGCAAGCAGTCGGGGTCAGGCACTGACGCGCAGGCGAGCGCTTTCCGCTTGGCCGGCGTTGGCGAGCGCGTAAGTGCCTGACCGCGGTTTCCTGCTCAGTTCTCCGCCCGCAGGCCCTTCACAGCCGGCTCGATCGCCGTCATGCTGCGCACCACATCAATCAGGAGCCTTACCGCCATGCGCGCCAACAAGCTGAAGCAGATCTGGGCCGCAGGCGGCGCTTCCATCGATGGCTGGCTGTCGTTGCCAAGCCCGGTGTCGGCGGAACTGATGGCGCATCAGGGCTATGACAGCTTGACCATCGACCTGCAGCACGGGCTGATGGACTATCAAGTGGCGCTCGGCATGCTGCAGGCGATCTCCACCACCGATGTCGTGCCACTGGCGCGTCCGCCCTTCATTGAGGAGGGCATCCTCGGCAAACTACTCGATGCTGGCGCCATGGGACTGATCTGCCCGATGGTCAACACCCGCACCGATTGCGAGCGTTTCGTCGCCGCTTGCCGCTATCCGCCCCTTGGCGCCCGCAGTCATGGACCGATGCGCGCTTTCCTCTATGCTGGCGCCGACTACTTCAAGCACGCCAACTCCGAAGTCGCCCTGCTTGCCATGATCGAAACGAAGGAGGCCGTGGCGAACCTCAGCGACATCCTGTCCGTGCCAGGGCTGGACGGCATTTACATCGGACCGTCCGATCTGGCGATCTCGTTAGGGCTGCTGCCCAGCCTCGACCCGAGCGACAAGACCGTGCGCGCGGCGATCGCTGAAGTCCTGAAGGTCACGCGCGCCAACAACAAGATTGCCGCCATCCATTGCGGCGATCCGCCGTTTGCTCTGGAAATGATCGCCCAAGGCTTCCAGCACGCAACCGTTGGCTCCGATGCGCGCCACATGACGCTGACCACCAAGGCCAAGGTCGCCGTCATGCGTGATAGCCTCGGCAAAGCCGCTGGTGGCAAGCCGCAATAGTCCGTGCGTGGCAAGGCTACCGCAGACCTATTGTTCCTGGCGACGGACGGCCTCGTAGCCGGGGTTGGCCTGCAATTCGGCGGGCGAACAAGCACCCAGCTGCGCCATCGCCACCGATAATTCCTGGCGCAGCAGGGCGATGGCATAGGCAGCACCGCGTTCGGCGCCCAATGCCGCGCAAGCCGCGACAAAACCTCGCCCGGCGAACGCGCACTGCCCGCCGCGCACCAGGGTCTTGGCAATATCCAGGCCGCTGCGCACGCCGGAATCCAGCATCACGGTTGTTTGCCTACCGACCCGGGCGACAATCTCCGGCAGCGAATCGATGGCGGCCGGCGCGGCATCCAGCTGGCGGCCGCCATGATTGGACACGATGATGCCGTCGGCACCCTTGGCAACAGCCAGGGCTGCGTCGTCGGCATGCTGCAATCCCTTGATGATCAACGGCCCGTGCCACAGCTTACGAATTGCGGCGACGTCGTCCCAGGTGATAGAGAAAATGCCAACGTTGTGGTGCAGATAATCGAGTGCCGCCGGGCCCTTCAGGCCCGCCGGTGCATAAGGCATCAGCGAGCCGTGTGCCGGATAACCGTTGCGCGCGGCACCGAGTGCCCAGGCCGGGCAGGCGGCGATCTCTGCAAGAAAACTGGCGCTGATACGCGGCGGAAATTGAAAGCCATTGCGCACATCGCGTGGCCGCTTGGAGTGCACCGGCGCGTCAAGCGTCAGCACCAGGGCCGAATATCCCGCGCTTTGCGCCCGCCGCACCAGATCGTGCGTGATGTCCAGCGTGCCCACCGCATAGAGCTGAAACCAGCCACAATTGCGCACCAAAGGCGCAATGGTTTCCATATCATTGGCCGAGAATGTACTCAGGCAGAACGGCGTCCGCGCCTGGGCGCACGCCCGTGCCAGCGCATGTTCGGCGCCCGGCCACAGCGAACCCAACATGCCGACTGGTGCCACGCCAATGGGCGCACCCCAGCGTTGGCCGAACATGTCGATCTCGGTGGAACGCCGCATCACGTCATGGCCATAGCGCGGCACCAGGCGCAGCCGCGCGAACGCTGCCCGGTTCTCGGCCAGGTTCAAGCCGCTGTCGGCACCGCCAAACAGATAGCCCGCCAGGCGCCGCGGCATCCGCGCTTGCGCCCGCCGCTCCAGATCTTCCATTGCCGGGAAGCGGCGCAGCAGGCGCGGATCGGGATCAGCGATCGCGTCCGGTTCGGCCGGCTGGTTCGACTGATCTTGCGCCATGACAATCCTGGCTGTCGTTTCCGCTTATGAGGTAGGGAGCAGCGTCGGCTACTATGATGCCGATAGCGATTGCGGGAACCATAGCGATATCAGTTACTTGTCAGGGACGAGCAGCCGATACCGTTCATTCAGCCTCCCTCACCCCATCGCCCGCCGCAGGTTCTCATCCACCTTATCCAGGAAGCCCGTGGTCGACAGCCAGCTTTGCGTGTCGCCGACCAGCAGCGCCAGGTCCTTGGTCATGTGGCCGGCCTCCACCGTTTCAACGCAGACCCGCTCCAGCGCGGCGGCAAAATCGCCGAGCGCGGCGTTGCCATCGAGTTTGGCGCGGTGCTTCAAGCCGCCGGACCAGGCGTAGATAGAGGCGATGGAATTGGTGGAAGTCTCTTCGCCCTTCTGATGCTGGCGGAAATGGCGTGTCACCGTGCCGTGCGCCGCTTCGGCTTCCAGGGTTTTGCCATCGGGCGTCAGCAGCACCGAGGTCATCAAGCCGAGCGAGCCGAAGCCTTGCGCCACCAGGTCCGACTGCACGTCGCCGTCATAGTTCTTGCACGCCCAGATATAGCCGCCGGACCACTTCATCGCCGACGCAACGAGGTCGTCGATCAGCCGGTGTTCGTAGACGATCTTCTGCCGCGCGAACTCGTCCTTGAACTCAGCCTCGAACACCGCCTGGAAGATGTCTTTGAAGCGCCCATCATAGGCTTTCAGGATGGTGTTTTTGGTCGACAGATAGACCGGCAGGCCGCGCTGCACGCCGTAGTTGAACGAGGCGCGCGCGAACTCGGTAATCGAATCGTCTAGATTGTACATGGCGAGCGCGACGCCGGCCGACGGGAAATCATAGACCTTGTGTTCGATTGTGGCCCCGTCGGCGCCGGCGAAGCTGATGGTCAGCGTGCCCTTGCCTGGCACCCGGAAGTCGGTGGCGCGGTATTGATCGCCGAACGCGTGGCGGCCAATGATGATAGGCTGCGTCCAGCCCGGAACCAAGCGTGGCACATTCTGACAAATGATCGGCTCGCGGAAAATGACGCCGCCCAGGATGTTGCGGATGGTGCCGTTCGGTGACTTCCACATCTGCTTCAGGCCGAACTCCTTTACCCGCGCCTCGTCGGGCGTGATGGTGGCGCACTTAACGCCGACGCCGTGCCGCTTGATGGCGTTGGCGGCATCGATCGTGACCTGGTCACTCGTGGCATCGCGGTGCTCGATGCCGAGGTCGTAATAGTCGAGATTGATATCGAGATAGGGATGGATCAGCTTGTCCTTGATCAACTGCCAAATGATCCGGGTCATTTCGTCGCCATCGAGTTCCGCGACCGGATTGGCGACCTTGATCTTCTGCATGGAACGGAACCTTTGCCTGTTATGCGCTGATTTGAGCCGCACCTTATAGGTCGGCACCCGGAGCGCCAAGGGCAGGCGTCGCGGCGGTTCTCGAACAGTCTAACCAGGACCACGCCAATGCCGCTGACGGGTTCCGATCTGCGCCGCATCGCCCTTGGCCTGCCCGGCACTGAGGAGAAGGCGCACTTCGGCAAGGCGGATTTCCGCGTCAGGAACAAGATCTTTGCTTCGCTGCCTGACGAGGAGACCGCCGTGGTAAAACTGACGCCTGAGCAGCAGCAGCAGCTGATGGCGGAAGCCGAACCAGCCATCTTTGCGCCGGTGCCGGGCGGCTGGGGGCGGAAGGGCTGGACACGGGTGCGGCTGCCAGTCTGCGATGCCGCGACTCTAGAAAGTGCGCTGCGCACGGCCTGGGGTCTCGTTGGTAAACCGGTCTCGCGGCGGCCGAAAACAAATCGCTGATCACACAGCAAGGCGGACCTCGTCACTGTATTGGCGCGTTGCCAGCACCCCACGCTTGCTCTACGCCAAGTCACATGAGCAAGAATTGGCCGCCGCGCCCAAGAAGTACTGACGCCGCCCGACCCGCAACGGCGGCGGCTGGGCGGAAATCCGCCCGCCCGCCCGCCAATCGCGCTGCCCCGGGCCGCGCGATTGACACGCGCACGGAGGACGGCGCAAAGCGGCGTGACCGGCCAAGTCCGGATCGCAAACCGCTTGGACGCCCACCCGCTGGGCGCCAGCCAACCGGACGCCCAAATGCCGAGCGTCCGTCTGGCGAGCGCCAGCTGCACGAACGGCTGGCACCCGAACGGGCGCGTGGGCGTGAGCGCTCCGCAAGCCAGCAAAAGCCGTACAAGCGGCCGGAGCCGGAGCGTGAGCGGCCAGCGCGGCCGCCACGGCCCACCAGCCATGATGGCCGCGTGCAACTGTATGGCGTGCACGCCGTGACGGCGGCGTTGGCAAATCTAGCCCGTGAAATCGTCACGCTGCGACTGAGCGAGAACAACAAGGAGCGCTTTGCGGCAGCCTGCGCGGCGCGCGAAGTAACGCCCCAGATCGTCACCGGCCAGGAGCTCGACCGGTTGTTGCCGCGCGACGCCGTGCATCAGGGCGTGATGCTGGAAACGCGGCTGCTTGAGGTCATAGACATCTCGGAGCTGGCGCCGGAGCGGCTGCCGGCAGGACGCCGGGCGCTGGTGGTCGTCCTCGATCAAGTCACTGATCCGCACAATGCCGGCGCCATCTTGCGCTCGGCTGCAGCGTTTGGTGCATCCGCCTTGGTCATGACTTCACGGCACAGTCCGCCACTTGATGGCGTGCTGGCCAAGGCGGCGTCGGGCGGGCTGGAAGGCGTGCCAGTGTTGACTGTGACGAACCTGGCGCGGGCGCTTGAGCAACTGGCCGACCTCGGCTATTTCCGCATCGGCCTTGAGGGTAAGGGCACCACCGATCTTGGCGCCGTTGACGTCAGCGGCCCGCTGGCGCTGGTGCTGGGTGCCGAATCCATCGGCATGCGCCGCCTGACTTTCGAACATTGCGACCAGATCTGCCGCATCGCCACCACCGGCGGTATCGCCAGCCTCAACGTTTCCAATGCCGCCGCCATCGCCCTGCACAACCTCCGCTTCCGGCAGAGCTTGGCAGACGCGTAGGCTGGGCTGAACCCTTGGCGAAGCCCAACATCATGGCCGGCGTTGGCGTTAATGCATCCCACACGCGAGCTTCCCGCAAGCAACTTGCCGAGGATGCTGGGCTTCGCAAGGGCTTAGCCCAGCCTACGCTGCCGCTGTTTCGTGCGTAATCCGGCCATTGCAGATCGTCAGCACCGCTGTGACTTCGTGCAAATCCGCTACCGGCAGCGTCTCCAGATCGGCGGACCACAGCACCAGATCGGCGAGCATGCCAGGCCGCAGTGCGCCCTTACGGCGCTCCATGAACTCCGCATAGGCGCCGCCGAGCGTTTGGCCCTCGAGTGTTGCCAACAAGGTGAGGGCTTGCCCGTCAAGCCGGCTGACAGCGGCATGGGCGGTGACCATCGGGTGCAGCGGCGCTACCGGCCAATCGCTATTGATCGCCATGGCAGCCCCCGATTGCCGGATTGTTGCCCATGCATAAGCCCGGTCCTGCCAGGCGGCACCAAGGCGCGTCCGGGCGGGTTCGGGCGGGAACACAGGCCCTGGCGCATGCGTCGGCTGCATCGAGGCGATCACGCCGAGTTCCTGCAGGCGCGGCACGTCAGCCGCATCAATCAACTCCAGATGCTCAATGCGATGGCGGCTGTCACGAACGCCGTTGGCCGCCCGCGCCGCAGCGTAGCCATCAAGCGTGCGCCTGACCGCGCCATCGCCGACGGCATGCACGGTGATCTGCAATCCCGCCTTGTCGGCGGCGGTGGCGAGCGCGTTGAACTCGGCGGCAGTGAAGTTCGGGTCACCGAGATGGCCCGGCTTGTCTGGGTACTCCGCTAAAGTCAGCGCTGTCCAGCTTTCCAGCACGCCGTCCATGAACAGCTTAACCCGGCCCGACGACACGCGCTCGCCACTGAACCGGTCACGCATCGCAACGGCGTCGGCGATGCGTTCAAGGCCAAAATAGTTCTTGAAGTGGAACGGCGAGTTGCAGCGGCAGGTGAAGCCGCCAGCGGCGTCGATCTCGGCAAGTAGTTCCAGCGTATAGAAATTACCGTCCATATTGTGCAGCGACGTGATGCCCATGCTGGCGCAGTGCTTGAGGCCGCGCAGCAGCACGGCACGATCGGCGGCGCGATCGGCGGGCGTTGGCGCCGGGTCGGGATCGGCGGCTTCCGTGAAGCCAAGCGAGTCGCGTCCGCCCGTCGGTGTCAGCGCCAGCACGTGGCGAAAGGCGCCTGGCTCGCGCAGTTCGCCGGTCGCCTTGCCATCAGCGCCCATCACAATTTCTGAGCCAATAGGCACCGACGCGCCGCCAAGAAGACCCGCCAACTTCAGCGCGGCGGTGTTGGCGAACACGGTGTGATGGTCGTAGCACATCATCGCGAACGGCCGGTCAGGCAGCATGGCGTCAAGATCGTGCCGGGTCGGCAGCACGACATCGTCCAACACCGTGTAAGACACTGAGTTGGCGTAGAGCAGCGCCAGTTCCGGGTGCGCCACCGCATAGCTCCGGATGGCTTCGGTGAGCGCCCCGCGCCCATGCACGTCCGATAGGTCGAGGTTGTCGAGTTCACCCGCCGCCATGAAAATGTGCACGTGACTTTCGATGATGCCCGGTGTGACCGTGCGCCCCAGTGCATTGATGATGCGGGTCGCGGGACCAGCCAAGGCGGCAATCCCGGTTGCAGTGCCTACCGCAATAATCGCGTTGCCAGCGATGGCAATAGCCTCCGCCCGTGGACTTGTTGCGTCCATCGTCAGCACGCGCGCATTGGTCAGGATCAGATCGGCGACGGTCATGGGAGCAGGTCTCCGCCAGCATGTTAGCTACCGCCGGATGGCGCACATCAGCACGGTTGGTCAAGCGTGGCGTAGTCGACGGCACGAAACTTAGCCGTGACCAATCTGCAACTTCAGTGTGCTGATCACGTCCGAATCGCACGCCCGTGCATTGGCGTTTTGACGCGAAGCCCGCACATTGATGGCAAGTTGAGAAGGAATTCTGGCAACGCATTTGCTGGAGTAGCACCTCGGCGACCAAGCCTACGCATCGACTGAAGGACGTGCATACCCATGACAATCCGAACCTGCCTCGGCCTGCTCGCGGCGCTGAGCTTAGTCTACCCCGCAACCGCAGCGCGCGCTGACGAGGGCTTTGGCTTGCAGGCTGGCGCCGCCGTGCTGGTCGCACCGCGCTATGAGGGCAGCGACGAGGTGCGGGTCATCGGCGTGCCGATCATCGCCCCAGCCGGCATGGCGGGCGGCCGGGTCGAGTTCCGCGGTCCTGACGATTTGCGCTTCCGTTTGGTTGATCTCGGCGCTGTCAGTTTTGGCCCCTTGATCGGTTACCGGTTCGGCCGCGAGGAAGACGACGGCGATTTGCTGACCGGGCTGGGTGACATCGAAGGCGGCGTTGTCGCCGGTGGCTTCGCGGCGCTCAAGTCGGGCCCCCTTGGCGCTAGCCTCTCCTATCACCGGCAGTTCAGCGGCGACGAAACCGGCGCGGTGTTGAAGTTCGGTCTATCGGCTGAGCACGCGGTTTCCGAGCGGGTGACGCTAACCGCCGACATCGGCGCGACATGGGCTGATCAGGACTACATGGACGCCTATTTCGGCATCAATACCGCGCAAGCCGCTAGTTCCGGACTTGCCTCCTACGACGCTGAAGCCAGTATCAAGGATGTCAATCTGGGCCTCAAGGCCGACATGATGCTGACCGACGCCTGGAAGCTGACGCTGACGGGACGCTATGCGCGCCTGCTCGGCGATGCCGCCGACAGCCCGGTAGTGGAAACCGCCAATCAGTTCTCCGGCGGCGCGGCGGTCTCCTATCGCTTCAACTGGGGCGGTTGAACGCACTTCGGCGGCAATCAAACCGCGCGCGCTGCCACGGGCGCGCGGCCGCCGCCGTCGGCGACCAGCGTCGCGCCGGTGACGAACGACGCCTCGCTGGACGCCAGGAACAGGCAGCACGCGGCGATCTCGCTGGCGGCGGCGACACGGCGCAGCGCGATCCTCTCTGCCAACGCCGCGAACTCAGCATCACGCGTGGTGCCCTTGGCGGCCGCTTCCAAATCCATCTCATGCTCGCTCATCGGCGTGCGCACCCAGCCGGGCGCCACGCAATTGGCGCGGACGCCATCAGCACCGTGCGCCTGCGCCACCGAGCGCGTGTAGGAAACCAGAGCTGCCTTGCTCATGGCATAGCTGGTGGAACCAGCCTTGGCGCTGAACGCCGCTACGGATGCAATGGTGACAATGGCCCCCGAGCCGCTCGCGATCAGTAGCGGCAAGGCCGCCTGCACCGTCAGCATAGTGCCCGTGACATTGACGGCGAAAGCGCGCTCCCAGGTAGCGGGGGAAACCGTCAGCGGATCGTCAATGGTGATGATGCCGGCCGCCGTCACCACGACATCCAAAGCGCCGTCGCAAGCCGCAATGGCGTGAGCGATATCGATGTCGTGGGTGACATTGCCGTGCGCCGCCACGTGACCGTCGCCTATACAAGCGGCCGCCGCTTGATCAAGTGCCGCGCCGCCAAGGCCAAACAGCACCACGCGTGCACCCTCGGCCGCGAACCGCTCCGCAGCGGCCCGGCCCATGCCGGACGCCGCGCCCGTGATCAGTGCCGTCTTGCCAGCCAATGCACGTGTCATGCCCGTCAGGCTCCCGCCCCGCGCACCCAGACATGGTTGTCGTGGAATGCGGCGCCGCCGAAAGGAGCCGGCGAGTCGGCGCCCGTCAGCGTGTTGATACCCTCGCCATTGGCGAACAAGGCGTTCGGCGCGATGCCCTCAACGATCACCACACCCGGTTGCATGCCGGCGAAAGCGGCCACTGTCAGACCGATCTCGCCACGCG
Organism: Hyphomicrobiaceae bacterium; assembly: GCA_031402115.1. Lineage (GTDB taxonomy): Bacteria > Pseudomonadota > Alphaproteobacteria > Rhizobiales > Hyphomicrobiaceae > JANNSA01. Next base: position 14,498 of record JANNSA010000684.1, read on the forward strand.
TGTTGCCGATGCGAATGGCTGCGCCGTCGCTGAGACCCAGTCGCGCCAGGTCATCGGGATGCAGCATGGCCTTGGGCGCGCCTTCCTTAGCGCGCGAGCTACTGGTCTCATTGAAGGAGGAGTTGAGGTAGCTGCGCGCCGGCGATGTCGCCAAGCGAAATGGATGCACGCTATCCGCTGTCTCGATGACATTCCACTGGTCGGGGAACGACGGCAGCGCCTCGAATGGCCCTTTGCGGATTTTGCCAGCGACAGCCAGCGCCTGCCAATCCGCCTTGAAGCGGAACTTACCATCCGGCCAGCCGAAACCTCTCAGGAAGTGCGCGTCCTCAAAGTCCAGCGCACAGTCGATCTCGCGCGTCTTTTCAATTTCGGCGAACGTGCCATATCCCGAAGCCTGCAAGGTTTCGTCGATGACCTCGCGCGGACTCATCGCGAAGCCGCGATGGGTGGCGCCGAGCCTCCCAGCCAGCGCCGCGATCACCTCGTGGTTGTTGCGGCATTCGCCTGGCGGCTCGATCAGCTTGGTTGACACTTGCAAATAGCTGTGGCCGCCGGACGAGTAGATGTCGTCATGTTCGAGGAACATGGTCGCTGGCAGCACGATGTCGGCCATCTTGGCTGTCTCGGTCATGAACTGCTCATGCACGACTGTGAAAAGGTCGGCGCGGGCGAAACCAGCGCGCACCTTACGCTGGTCGGGCGCCACTTCCATCGGATTGGTGTTTTGGATCAACATGGCGGTGACGGGCGGGCCGTCGCCAAGATCCTCGGGATCACCAGTTAGGATGGCGCCGATGCGTGACTGATCAAGCGTGCGCACCGTCGGGTCGCGCGCGTCGAGACCTTCAATCAGCGTCTTGTTGAGCTTGAACAAGCCGCTGTTGGAGTGCAGTACGCCGCCACCCTCGTGCTGCCACGCGCCCGTGACAGCGGCGATGCTGGTTACCGCATGCATTGCCGCAGCGCCGTTGCGGCTGCGCGTAAAACCATAGCCAAGCCGGAAATAGGTTCGCTGCGTCCGCCCGATTTCGGTGGCGAAATCGACTATTTCAGCGACGCTGAGCCCCGTGATGCTAGCCGCCCATTCCGGCGTTCGCGTGCTCACATGCGCTTCCAATCCGGCCGGATCGTCGGTGAACATGGCCATATAGGTGCGATCGGCAAAGCCATCGCGGAACAGCACATGCATGATGCCGCAGGCCAGCGCCGCGTCGGTGCCGGGCCGCAAGCAGACAGCGCGGTCGGCCTGTTGCATGGTGCCGTTCTGATAAATGTCGACAGCAACGATCCGGGCGCCACGCTCCTTGCGGGCGCGCATGGCGTGCGTCATCACGTTGACCTGTGTGTTAACCGGATTGGTGCCCCACAGCACGATCAGGTCCGAGACCCGCATCTCGCGTGGATCGACGCCGGTCAGCCGACCAGCGCCCGCCATGTAGCCTGGGAAACAGGTGCCGACGCAGATCGTGTCGTAATACTGCGAATAGCGTTTGACATTGGTCAGCCGCTCGATGCCGTCGCGCATCACATAACCCATGGTGCCGGCATAGAAATATGGCCAGACCGTTTCAGCGCCATGCTCGGCCTCGGCCGCCAGGAAGGCTTCCGCCGTGCGATCCAACGCCTCGTCCCAGCCGATCCGCGTATACAATCCGGAGCCCTTGGGCCCACTCCGCTTGAGTGGATGCATCAGGCGATCTGGATGATGCACGCGCTCGGCGTAGCGCCCGACCTTGGCGCAGACGACACCAAGCGTGTAGTCGTTGGCGCGGGCGCCGCGCACCCGGCCAATACGGTTGTCGCCGAGCAACTCAACTTCCACCGCACACACCGACGGGCAATCATGCGGACAAACCGACCGCGCGATCCTGGGTGCTCCATCCATCATGTTCCGTCCCCCTTGTTCCTTGCCGCCGGGTGCACTTGACGAGACCTATATAACGGCTTTTCGCTCAAGCCGTCTTGCCGTCGTGCTGGTAGCCGGGAGCTGCCCGGCGTGAATGGCAGCCAATCAACCCAACTCACGCCAGACCACACGCGGCGCCGTGCTGGCAGCCACCAAACCAGTTGCAGAGTGCGGCGAATACACGCTGCGCGCAATCCATTCACCGGTTGCCGACTGGCGCTTGCGCGCGAGCCCGGAACTGTGCCAGATGTGAAATAACAGTTCGATCATACAAAATCCCCGGCAAGGGGGTGGATCGGTGTCCCGGTCGTTAGGGAAACGTCAGTATGTCGTCGACCAAGTGGGCTTTGCGACTGTCCAATGTGAGCAAGGCTTACGGCCGCGTGAATGCCCTCAAGGGGTTTACGGTCGATGTACCCGTTGGGCGTTTTTTTGCTTTGTTTGGGCCAAGTGCTGTTGGCAAGACGACGGCGCTCCGGACCATCGCCGGGCTGGTGCGGCCCGATAGCGGCCGCGTCGAATTGCATGATCGCGACGTGACGCAGGCGCCAATCGCAGGGCGCGACGTGTCGATGGTGTTCCAGTCTTTCGCTCTGTTCCCGCACCTCACAGTATTCGAGAACCTGGCCTATCCTTTGCGTGAGCAGCGTGTGGCCTCGGCGGAGATCAAGAAGCGCGTCACCGATACGGCGGCGATGCTCAAACTGTCGCACCGACTGGAACGCAAACCGTCAACACTGTCAGGCGGCGAACAGCAGCGCGTGGCGCTCGGGCGCTCGCTTATCCGCCGTCCAAAAATCCTGCTGCTTGACGAGCCGCTGACCAATCTTGACGCCAAACTGCGCCACGACATGCGCGCTGAACTCAAGCGCCTGCACCGGCAGTTCGGCATGACCATTGTGTATGCCACGCCCGATGAGCTGGAAGCGTTGTCGATGGGCGAGGAAATCGCCGTCATGCGCGATGGCGCCATCGTGCAGCAGGGCACGCCGGATCAGCTCTATGAGAGACCGATCAATCTCTACGTCGCCGGCAAGATCGGCTCGCCGCACATGAATACCTTTGAGGCTTCGATCGGCGCCGATGGACGCCGGCTCGACACGCCATTCGGCGCGCTGGCGCCGGGCGCGTCGTATCAGCCGTTGACCGCCGGCGACAAGGTCGTGGTTGGCGTGCGGCCATCCGACATCCGCGTCCTGGCCAACCCCAATGAGGGCATCCCAAGCTCCGTGCAATTGCTCGAGCCGCTTGGCGATGTCACGATCCTGTCGGTGGCGACGGCCGGGCCAACCTTGCGCGTATTGCTGCCTGAACAGCAAGCTTCATCGATCCGGGTCGGCGACGCCCTGGCGATTGGTTTGGATGGGTCCAAGCTGCACCTCTTCCGTGGTCACGACGGATCGGCAATTGGCCGGTGAATGTGGCTGTCTGACTGAAAAATGGCGACGAATTATCCCCTCGTCGCGCCAAATGGGAGGACGTGAAGGAATGAAACTGCAAGGTCTCGCAGCACTTCTGGCGGCTAGTGCCGTCGTCACCATGGCCAGCGCGGCGCTAGCGCCAGCGTTCGCCGAGGACATCGTCCTGAAAATGGCCGTGCCGGATTGGCCGCCGACACGCATCATGAAGAAGTTCTTTGATGAACAATACAAGGCGCCATCGGGCAACAAAGTCGTCCTCGATATCGACTTTATTCCGTGGCCGGACTTTTACACCCGCGTCAACGCTTCGCTCACCTCGGGCGAAAAGAAGTACAACATGTCGGTGTCAGACAGCCAATGGCTCGGCGCCTTCGTTGAGGGCGGGTATTTCCGCAAGGTCAACGATCTGATCGACGCCGATCCGGGCCTGAAGGCGACGATGGCCGAGATTCATCCGTCGTTCTACAATGCCTATTCAACCTATCCGTACACATCGGGCAATATCTACGGCTTCCCACAGTTCCCCGACGTGTTGGTCACCTTCGCGCGCAGCGACATTCTGTGCGATGCAAGCGAACAGGCGGCGTTCCAAGCCAAGTACAGCAAGAAGCTGCCGTGCACGGGCGAGGAGTTGGATGATCTCGATTGGGTAACGTATGGCCAGATCGGTGAATTCTTCGCCCGCAAGAAGGGCGACATGCTCGCCGGCAAGCCTGCTGACGACGATTTCTACGGCATCGCCTATCAGGCTGGCAAAGGCTACGACTTCTCGTCGATGCAGATCAATGGCTTCATCTGGCAGAATGGCGGTAACATCTGGGATGAGACCAAGATCCCTGATGGCCAGGCAGAAGGTGTCGTCAATTCGCCAGAAGCCATCAAGGGCTTCCAGCAATATCTTGACCTGCTGAAATTCATGCCGCCCGTCGTCAAGACCGGCACCATGGACATCTTCAAGTCGGACGAGCTGTTCCGCGAAGGCAAAGTTGCCTTGAACGTCAACTGGATCGGCCTGGGCGAAGCCTCGCTGGATCCCAAGACGTCTAAGGTCTCGGATAAGTTGGTGTTCGGCATGGCGCCGGGCACGCGCGGCGGCGATGGCAAGCTCAACCGCTCCGCCAATCTCGGTGGTCAGCCGTTCGTGCTGATGACCTGGAACACGGACATGCAGAACAAGGAAGCGATGGACTTCGTGAAGTGGTGGCTGTCGCCAGCAATCCAACATCAGTTTTCCGCTGGTGGTGGTCAGTCGGCGATCAAGTCCGTCTACACCGATGGCAAGTATGTCGGCTATCGTCCGTGGAACCGCGCCTGGGCTTCTTCGCTCGATTGGCAGAAAGACGTCTGGCACGTGCCGCAATTCTTTGAACTCCTGACCCAGCAACAGGACCAGTTTGACCTGGCCATTACCGGCAAGCAGGACGCCAAGACTGCCTTGGACAACATCGCCAAGTTCCAGCAAAGCACACTGAAAGAAGCCGGCCTGATCAAGTGATCGGCTAAACCGCCAAATCCCCTCTCCCTGCCGCCGGCAGGGAGAGGTTCGAATGATGGGCAGAACCTCGGACGGCGCTCTTGGCGGCAAGAGCGAGGCTCGTGCGACTTCAATCATGTTGAGTTGAGAGAACGCCGTTCATGACGACGACAGCAATGCCGCCGCCTGCCCCGAGCCTGATGGCGCCGACGATCGACAACTGGCGCCTGCTTACACCGGCGTGTCTCGTGCTTGCGGTGATCGCCATCCTAGCGCTGCCGCCCGCGTTTTCGTTCTGGGTCGTCGGAGCGCTGGTTGCCCTGGTCGCATTCAGCTTCGTCGTTTACGCCTACCGTCGGCACAATTACGGCGCACTGCTGGTGACGCCGGCCATCGCGATGCTGTTCGTGATGAATATCTTTCCGCTGCTCTGGTCGCTCGGTCTGTCGTTTTTTGCCTATCAGAGCAATCGCCAGACGATGCGATTCGTCGGCCTGCAGAACTACATTTCGGCGCTGACCAATGACATCAAGGCGCCTGAGAACTGGCTGTATCTGCAGAACACCGCCGTGTTCGTGGTGCTGACCGTCGCATTGCAGATGATCATCGGCTTTCTGCTGGCGCTGCTGTTCTCCAAGACCTTCCCGTTGCGCCGCTATCTGCTGATCCTGGTGCTGACGCCGATGATGCTGTCGGTGGTCGCGGTCGGCGTATTCTTCACCTACTATTACGACCCGACCTTTGGCTTGCTCAGTCAGGCCATGAACAGCCTGTTTGGCGGCCAGTTCGTGCTGATGTCGAACCGCACTGGCGCGGTTGCCGGCATCGTCTTCGCTGATGCCTGGATGTGGTCGCCATTCGTCATGCTGCTGGTATTGGCCGGGCTCGTATCGGTGCCCAAATATTTGTATGAGGCGGCCTCGATTGATCGCGTCTCGGGCTGGCGCACGTTCTGGTCGATCACCTTCCCGTACATCCGCGGCCTGCTGATGCTGGCGCTGTTGTTCCGTACCATTGAAGCCTTCAAAATGGCCGATCTGGTCATCCTGCTGACCAAGGGCGGCAATGGCACGATGACGATTTCCTACCAGGTGCTACGCGTCGCCCAGGAGCAAAACAAGACCAGCGAGGGCGCCGCGCTCTCTTACCTATTGCTGTTTGTCGTGATCGTGCTCACCAACCTGTACCTCTACGTCGCCAATCGCCGTTCGCAGGAAGCCTGAGCCATGGCCCAAGCCGAAACATTCTGGGAAAAGCTGGGGTTCCGCAAGGCGTCCGGCGTCAGCGAGGCCGGTTGGGGCCGCACGGCCCTGGCCGCTCTAGTCAGCTTCATCTATTTCCTGCCGGTGCTGATCATCATCATCACCTCGTTCAAATTGCAGACTGACGCGCTGGCGGTGCCGCCGAAGCTGATTCCATTCACGCTGTTCGGAATGATCCCCGAAAACCTCACCTTCGTGCCGACGTTTGAGAACTTTTACTCGGTGTTCTCGCGCTCGTTCACGTCGGGCGGCGTAGCCGAAAACACGGGCTTTGATCGTTACTTCTTCAACTCAGTATTCATCGCCGGAACCTCAGTGTTGCTGGCCCTCGTCATCGGAACGCTGGCGGCTTACGGCTTCTCGCGTTACCCGCTGAAGGGCAACGACACTTACCTGTTCATCATCCTGACCACGCGCATGCTTCCGGCGATTGTCGTCATCATCCCGATCATGCTGATGTTCCGCGTCGTCGGCATGTCCGGCTCCTATCTTGGCATTATCCTGCTCTACACGGCCTTCAACCTGCCGTTCACGATCTGGATGATGAAGTCGTTCTTTGACGAATTGTCGCCCGACGTAGAGGACGCTGCGCGCATCGACGGCTCGTCGGAAACCAAGGTGTTCTTCAAAATCAGTCTGCCGCAAGTGATTGCAGGCCTCGCCGCCACTTTTGTGTTTGGCTTGATATTGACCTGGAACGAGTTCCTGTTCGCGCTGCTGCTTTCAAGCGTTGACACGCGCACTGTGCCCGTCGCTATGAGCCAGGCGGTCGCTGGCGGCGGTATCGGCGTGCTGTGGGGCCTGCTAGCGGCGATCGAAACGCTGTTCCTGATCCCGGTCATGCTGGTCACCTTCTTCCTGCAAAACCAGCTACTGCGCGGCGTCACCTTCGGCACCGTGAAGCGATGATTGGCGACCTAGGGGACATGATGTTCATCGCCGGCAACGCAGAACTTCGCCCTATCGTGCCAGTGTACTGGCCAGCCATGAACTTCGCGTCCCCGCTCATGGGCGCAACCAACGCCGTGGCGCGGCTCGCGCCGAAAACGGCGACACGAAGTTCAGCTTCGGCTTTGCCAATTGCGCTGAATCTCGACGTTCGTGACTTGCCGAAGATGCCCATCATGTCTCCTTACGAGCATCCCCATGTCCACCATTGACCTGCGCAAGCTGACCAAGCGCTTTGGCAATTTCGTTGCCGTCCGGGACGCTGATTTGGCAGTCTCGGCAGGTGAAGTGGTTTGCCTGCTCGGACCATCAGGCTGCGGCAAGACCACAACCTTGCGTATGATCGCTGGCCTGGAGCGCGCCACGGCGGGCGAGGTGATCATCGGTGGCGTCCGCATGAATGAGATCCCGCCCGATAAGCGCAACATCGCCATGGTGTTTCAGTTCTATGCCTTGTATCCGGCGCTGACGGTTGGCCAGAATATTGCGATGCCGCTGCACTACGAAAAGCTTGGCAAAGCAGCTGCCGAGGCGCGCGTCAAAAAGGTCGCCGACATCCTGCATCTGACAGGTGTGCTTGACCGCTTGCCGGGTCAGGTGTCGGAGGGCGAGAAGCAACGCGTCGCCGTCGCCCGCGCCATCATCCGCGACCCCAATTGCTTCCTGTTTGACGAACCGCTATCGCGCCTCGATGTCGAGTTGCGCCATTCGATGCGCGGTCAGATCAAGGAAGTGCTGCAGAACCTGTCCAAGG
>JANNSA010000685.1:0-19502 GCA_031402115.1 Hyphomicrobiaceae bacterium
GCCGGGATGACGGCGGTGGGGAGGCTGCAGGTCGCATCAGAGCTATTGTTTTTGTGATAACGGCAGGTAGTTCGTTGTCAGGACATCCAGGTTGGCCACTTTGACAGGTCACAATCCCGATACAGCGCTGGAAGGCGATCCGCAGCCGGTTCCAGATGTGCCGCAAGTTCCAGCCGAGGCACTCGGCTCAGTCATGGCTTGGGCGGCGCTAATGGCCCTTGGTCTGCTGATCTGCGCCCCCTTCGTCTCCAAACCTGTGCCCGATGGTCGTGCCTGGTTCCTGGCGCCCGTCAACTGGCCGGCGCTGGCGCTCGCAACCATGGCCTTAACGGCAGCGATCCTGGCCATGCCGTTCATGCGTGGCTTAGCAACAGGCGGGCGCGATTTCTGGACTAAGGTTCGCGGCGCTTATGAAGGTCTGGGCTCCGATCTCATCTACGGCGTTCTGTTCTGCGGCTATCTGGCGCTGCTTGGCGTCCTTGGCTTCACCATCAGCACCTGGATTTTTGCGCAGGTCTGCGTCACGTGGTCGGGTCTGCGCGGTTGGCGCTGGTGGTTGGCGACCTTGGTGTTTGTGGCCGTCATGGTGCTGTTGCTGCGGGTCGGCCTTGGACTGTGGTTCCCGCATGCCTGGCTGTTCGATGTGCTGCCGCGGCCGTTCGGCAATCTCGCCAGCCGGTATCTGTAGAGTTCACGTCGAGAAGGCCGACACCCGATGGACGCGCTGCTGCTTGGTTTCGAGAGTATCATGCACTGGCAGGTGCTCGTGGCGCTGGTTCTTGGCGCTTGGATCGGCATTGCGATCGGGGCTATTCCGGGCCTGGAACCGGCCGGTGCCATGGCCATCCTGCTGCCGTTCAGCCTGCAGATGGAACCACTCGCTGGCATCACCTTGCTGCTTGGCGTCTACGGCGGTGCTTGGTATGGCGGCGCCATTCCTGCCATCCTGCTGCGCGTGCCGGGCACGCCCGTCAACGTGCTGACGACCTATGACGGTTATCCAATGGCGCGCAAAGGCGAGGCGCACCGGGCCCTTTCTCTGGCGTATTCGTCATCGTTCATCGGTGGTACCATCAGTGTGCTGTCACTGATCCTGCTTGCCCCCTACCTCGCCAGCATCGCGGCCAATTTCGGCTCGCCCGAATACGCCATGATCGCGCTGGTGGCGCTGGTCTCCGTCGTGTTGGCGCATCAGAAGCAATGGGTTGCAGCGATCTGCTCGCTCGGCTTCGGGTTGTTCCTCGGCTCGGTCGGCTTCGAGCGCATCTTCAACACGCAGCGCTTCACGTTTGGCGAAGTCTGGTTAAGTGGCGGTATCCCTATGGTGCCGGTGGTGATCGGGCTATTCGCCATGTCGCAAGGGTTGGTGCTGCTGCGCACGCCGGACTACGGTGAGGCGGCCAAGACTGACTATGTTTATCGCAACCGCTTCCGTGGTCTGATCGAGGCCTTCCAGTTTCCGCGCACGGTCCTGCGCTCCTCGGGTCTGGGTGTGGTCATGGGCCTGCTGCCGGGCGTTGGCGAGTTCGGTGCGCAGTTCCTGGCCTATTCGCTGGCGCGGCGCGCTTCCAAGTCGCCCGAGCAGTTCGGCAAGGGCGCGCCAGAAGGCCTGATAGCATCGGAAGCCTCTATTAGCGCCTGCACCTCCAGCACCATGGTGCCGCTGCTCTCGCTTGGCATCCCGACGGACCCGATCATGGCGATGATCCTGTCAGTGTTCATGATTCACAACATTATTCCCGGACCGGCCTTGTTCGTGGAAAAGCCGGAGTTCATTACCGGGCTCTACATCTCGCTTTTCCTGATCAACATCATTGTGCTGCTGACACTGCTGGTCGCCACCACGCACATCATGAAACTGGCGCGCATCAACCCCCGCTTCATCGGTATGACCGTGTTGGTGCTGTCGATGGTCGGCTCCTACACGCAGAATTACCGCATCACCGATGCCCTGATCGCGCTGGTTTTCGCCTTCATCGGCAAGATCATGCTGAAGAACGATATCCCCGGCTTCCCGCTGATCATTGGGTTGGTGCTCGGCCCGCTGTTCGAGAAGCGAATGATGCAGTCGCTGAGCCTGTCCAACGGCGATCCCAGCGTATTCTTCACGCGTCCGATCGCCGGGACGTTGCTGGCGATCGCGGTGTTCGCTATCCTTGCATTCACTTGGTCGGTGTGGCGGCAGAGCCGAACGCCTCCGTCTGCGCCATCAGCGGGTCAGGTCACCGCAAGTCCGTAAGGGCAAGCCGCAGCGTGCCTCCATTGCCCGATCCAATCGGGACGCCCGCTAGCGCAGTCCTTTGAGCGCCAGCAGGTCCTCGGCCGCCGCCAGCCAATTGGCATAGTAACCGCGACGCAGATGCTGCCGCTCATCCTCGGCGATGCGGCTGGCGAGACACTCTTGGAACTCGCGCCAAGCGAAATGCCCGCGCGCGTTCATGTCAACCATCAACGCGAACACGCGCGCCTGCCACGGCTCGGTGAACGAGTTCTCCGATAGGGCAGGTGACGCCTCGCTTGGCAGGTTGAGTTCGCTCATGCCTCGGCCCCAAGATAGGATTCCCACAAGTCGAGCGCGACCGTGTCAGCTGGCCCGGCCTCGGGTCCCCAAAGTTCGCGAGCGGCGAATACGACCGTGTAGGCTGGTTCGGCGCGTGGCTGCCCAGCCGCGACTGCATCGGCCAAATTGAACCGGCCGTGCGATACCGCTACGGTGCCAATCTTGTCGCGCGTGAACCGTGGTAATCGCGTGTGCCCCTCTGATCCATGGCGGAGCGTGCGGACGCGGTCGCCCGGCTTGAAACGACGGCCTGAAGCAGTGTCAGGCTTGAGACCGGGCGCGCCGCCCATCAGGAAGCCAAGCGCATCAGCGGCTGCCAACGGTTTCACTGTGGCCAGATTTGGCGGCAGCGGCTGAACCGCGCCTCCATCAAGTTCCGCATCTGAAGCCACACCAAGCTGCTTCAGCATGCAGAAGTGGCCGTGAAACCACTTGCTGTAGTAGCCATCGCCCGAGTGACCTTGTGCCAGATACCACGTTGGGTCAGTGCGCTCGATCTCCTGCCGGGTCTGGTCGCCGCCATAGGGCAGGGCGGAGCGCAGTGCCCGCGTCAGCGCGAACATTCGGCCATGCCAAGGAACATGGAAGTGCGCATCCTCTGGCTCGGCAGTGACGATGGCGCCGAAGCCGTGCATGCCGCCCATGTCATGAATGCTGTCCATAGGTGTCACTCGGCCAGCTTTAGGTAGCGGTCCCAGAAGTCCAGGCTAATGCTGTCAGTCGGCGGAGCTTGCGGACCCCAAAGTTCACGCGCGGTGAACACCACCGTGTAGAGCATCTCGGGCTCGTGACGACCCATCTCGTTGGCATCAGCGACGAGGAACACCCCTTGAGCCGATTCAATGCGACCGACCCGATCGCGGGCGTAGCGCGGCAATCGGTTGTGGCCGGTTCCGAAATGCCGGTTGGTCAACACGCGGTCGCCCGGTTTGAAGCGCGCGGGCACGTCAGCCGTCAGCGGCCGCGCCTGCGAAGCGCCGGTCAACAGCGCTGGCATAACTTCGCCAGCACGGACCGGTTGCATGGCACCGGCAAGCTGACCAGCGGCGAGGGCGCCACGCTGGCTCAGCAATTGCTCCATCGCCGTCTGCCAGCGCCGGTAGTAGCTGGCGCGCAGATAATCCGCCGGCTCCATGGCTTCAACAGCCGGCCGGAACTGATCGTCACAAAAGCCGACCGAGAATGCCGCAGCTGACAACAGGGCGAAAACGCGCGGTTCCCATTCTGCATGGAATACCGGCTCGTCCCGTTCGGGCTCGACGCGGCCAAACCCTTGCATGCCGCCCATGTCGTGGATGCCGTCCATGGCGCTTACTCTCTAGCGAAAAGGCTGTTGATCGGCATCAGACATGGTCGAACTGGCAAGAGCGGTTCGTCAAGCGGCATCAGCGAGTATAGCGTCCGCCGCCTTTTCAGCCACCATCATCACCGTGTTGGCGATGTTGACGGTGATCATGCTCGGGAACACCGAGGCATCGGCGACCCGTAAGGCCTCAACGCCTCGCACCTTCAGGTCGCTGCCAACCACGGTGCGCGGATTGCCTGGGTCGCCCATCAGGCACGTCCCAGACGGATGATAGACGGTTTCGCAGACGGTCTTGATGTAGCGCATCAACTGACGGTCGCTGACGACATCGGGGCCTGGCGCCACCTCGGCACGGATCAGATGGTCGAGGGCTGGTGTCGCGATCATCCGGCGCGCGAACTTCATGGCGGCCAACAGGATGCGTTGATCATAGCCATCCGGATCGCTGAAGTAATTGAGGTTGATGATCGGAGCGCTGCGCGGATCCGGCGACGCCAACCGGAGTGAGCCCTGACTGCGCGCGCGCGCCACATTCGGTGAAACCTTGACACCGTTGGTCACGGTTTTTTGGCGCGGGTTGAGGTCGTACTTCTCACGTACGCGCAAGCCGAAGTGGAACAGGGCATCAGGCGCTGGCGCTAAAGCGTCGATCTGGATCATCATCATGGCTTCGAATGGCGTTAGCTTCCAGTCCGGCACCGGGTTGTGCAAGTCCCAAATGACGGGGGCCGCGACATGGTCGAGCAGATGCGCGCCGACGCCCGGCAGATCAGCCCTGACTTGGATATCCAGCTGCCGCAGATCCTCGGCAGGACCAAGTCCAGACAATAGCAAAAGTTGTGGCGATTGCAGCGCGCCAGCCGTCAGGATGACTTCGCGCCGCGCGTGGATCGTGCCGCGATCCGTGATGGCGCCGACACAACGCTTGCCCTTGAACAGCAATCGTTCGGCAAACGTCCCGGTTTGGATATCCAGGTTCGCTGGCAACGAAGCAATCGGATGCAGATAGGCCGCCGACGTTGATTGCCGCAGTGGCCCCTTGATGTTGAGCGGGAACCAGCCAACGCCGGGGGCAATGCGCTCCCGGAAGGCGATATCGGCCAAGCCCATTTCGCGTCCCGCTTGCACAAACGCTTCCGAGATCGGATTGCGCGGTGCGTTCGTGTCAGCTGCCACCATGCTGTCGACACGGGCGAAAAAGGGCCGCACACCATCGCGACCCCAGCCCTTGGCACCGAGGCGTTCCCAATGTGCAAAATCGCTGTCGGGCGGGATCAGGAAAGCGCAGTCATTGTGGTTGGCGCAGCCGCCCAGGATTTTCGCCCGGCTGTAGTGCATCTCGGACGCACCACCCGCCAAAGGCGCCGCCTTGAACCCCCATTCATAGGCTGCGGTTTGCTCATCGAGATGTGCGAGATGCGTGGCGGCCCGGTCACCTTCGTCACTTGGGCCAGCTTCCAACAGGATGACACGGCCGCTTTGTCCGTCCGCCAGCCGGCGCGCAATGATGCAACCGGCGACGCCGCCGCCGATCACCAGATAGTCGCACGTCTGGTCTTCCATACAGCTGTGGTCCTTTATGCGCAGACGCCGTGACCTGAGCTACGGCCGTGCTATAGCGGGCATCATACAAGTCAGAAACGCACGACGGAAGGTTGGTCATGAAGCTGCTACGAGTGGGCGCGCTAGGCGCTGAGAAGCCTGCCATGCTGGACAAGGCTGGCGCCATCCGTGATTTGTCAGAGCATTTCGCTGATCTAGGCGGGGCCGTACTGTCGGCAAAATCGATCGCGGCGTTGAAGGCGATTGATCCAACCAGCCTGCCGGCACTCGACGCCGCGAGCCGCATTGGCCCGTGTGTTGCTGGCACGCGCAATTTCATCGCGATCGGCCTCAACTATGCCGACCACGCCGCCGAGACCGGCGCGGCGATCCCGAAGGAGCCGATCATCTTCAACAAGGCGCCGTCGTGCATTGTTGGCCCCAATGACGACGTACTGATTCCACGCACTTCCGAGAAGACCGATTGGGAAGTGGAACTGGCGATCGTCATTGGCGACGGCGGCAGTTACATCAGCGAAGCCGACGCGTTGACCCACGTTGCTGGTTTTGCCATCTGCCATGACGTATCCGAGCGCGCGTTTCAAACGGAACGCGGCGGTCAGTGGACGAAAGGCAAGGGTTGCCCGACCTTTGGCCCGCTCGGGCCCTGGCTGGTGACGCCCGATGAGATCGCCGACGTGCAAGCGCTCGACATGTTCCTCGACGTCAATGGCGCGCGCTGTCAAACCGGGTCGACCAAAACCATGATCTTCGGGGTCCGTCACCTGATCAGCTATGTCAGCCAATTCATGCAGCTTGAAGCCGGCGACGTCATCACCACGGGGACGCCGCCGGGCGTCGGCATGGGCATGAAGCCGCCGCGCTACTTGAAACCAGGCGATAGCGTTCGCCTCGGCATCGCCGGCCTCGGTGAGCAAAGGCAGCGCATCCGTGCAACCCCCAATTGAGCGGCTGGTGAAAACGATCGTTGCGGTGTTGCAACCAAACGCGCCCGCCAGTTCGCCGGCTGGCCTGAACCTGGCGCTGCAAGGCGGTGGTGCGCATGGCGCATTCACCTGGGGCGTGCTCGACCGGCTGCTGGAGGAAGATCGCTTCGCATTGGGCACAATCAGTGCCACCAGCGCAGGCGCCGTCAACGCTGCGGCGTTGCTCTCGGGGCTCGCGACTGGCGGCAACGCTGGCGCGCGCGAGACCTTGGCTGCGGTCTGGCAGGCCGTGCATAAGGCGAGCACGCCGTCATTCGCCTGGCTAAATCCGTTCCTGGCCGGCTGGTCCGGGCAAATGGCCGAGTTGGGCGCCAGCATGCCGTACGCGATGTCGCCGCTCGATGTGAATCCGTTACGCGCAGTGCTGCTGGAGACGATCGACTTCAAGGCGATCAAGCGTCACGCGAGCCTGCCTGACACGCTGATCGCGGCGACGGCGGTCACAACCGGCCGCGCCCGCCTGTTCAAGCGTGCTGAGATCAGCCTCGATGTGATCCTGGCGTCGGCCTGCCTGCCGGCCTTGATGCGGGCAGTGACCATTGATGGTATTGCCTATTGGGATGGTGGCTTCTCGGCTAATCCCGATTTGGTGACCCTGGCCAGTGAGAGCCAGACCGGCGATACATTGGTCGTGCTCTTGAATGGCAAGCCAGATGACGATCTGCCCGGCACGGCGCGCGAGATCGCCGATCATGTCAGCGCGCTAACCTTCTCCCAGCCATTCCTGCGTGACGTCCGGCAAATCGCGGCGGTGCGCGAGGCGATGGCAGCGCTACCGCTGCTGGCCAAACGTGCGCATAAGCGGTTGGCAGCGCACCGGTTCCATCTCATCGACGGAACACGGCATACCCGTGATCTCGGAGTGGGCAGCAAATTGATGCCGGACTGGGATATGCTGACGACGCTGCGTGATGCCGGCCGCCAGGACGCCGAGGGCTGGCTGGCGGCGAACAGTGGCTGGGTTGGTAAGCGATCAACCGTTGATCTCGTTCGCGAATACCTGCCGCGGCTGGACCGGTCTTAAATCCTACACACTGGCGCGACAAGGCGATGCACCAAGTTGAAATCGGACAGCACGGATGCCGTCGTCTCCAAAATGGATTAAACTCATGCGAGTGATTGCTGCAGCACTATCCGCCTTCGCCATGACCGTTCTTGGATCGGAGCACACCCAAGCGCATCCGCACATGTACACGCAGGTGCGAACTCAAATCCTGTTCAATGGTGAAAAGGCAATCATTGGCGTCGGGCAGGTCTGGGTGTTCGATGAATTCTATTCGCAATTTGCCTTAGAGGGCATTGACAGCAACAACGACGGCAAGTTCGACGCGGCAGAGCTAGCAGGGCTGGCCACCACCAACATGCAGCAGATGAAAGACGTTGGCTACTTCACCGAGGCTGACATCGAGGGCTCCGCAGTGCAGTTCGCACTCCCGATCGAGCCGCTGGTGCAACGAGACGACAAGGGCATACTGACCCTGAGCTTCATCTTGCCGACCGCCCAGCCACTTCATCCGGGAACGCTGAAGTTCAACCTGAAGGTCTATGATCCCGAGTACTATATTGGCTTCAGCTTCTCCAATCAGTCGCCCGTCACACTCGGCCCTGGCGCACCAGCCGCTTGCAAGGCTCTGGTCATTAAGGCTGACCCCGAGGGTGCCGTTAACAGTGTGAGTTACGGCGGAACCTTTGCTGATGCAGTAGCTGTCACATGCGCTGGCTGAGCCGGTGCGCCAGGATGCTCTGAACAGTGGCAACCATCTCCGCCACGGGAACCGATATTTGAGCCGGGCGAGCGTCTTTCCAAGCGGCGTGATCGGCAATGGCGGCGGCGGCGCGTGAGCCTTCGGCCAGGTCCTTGATTGTGACCTCGCCGCGCGCCCGCTCGTCCTCGCCCTGGATGACGACGCACGGGGCGCCGCGACGGTCGGCGTATTTCATTTGCGGCTTCATGCCAGCGGTGCCGAGATAGCATTCGGCGCGGATCCCGGCGGCGCGTAACGATTGCGCCAGTATCTGGCTGTCGGCGATGCGCGGCTTGTCGAGCACCAACACGACGACAGGCGCGACTTGGGCGTCCGTACCGATCTTGCCAAGTGCTGCCAGTGCATCGTAGAGCCGCGACACGCCGATGGAAAAGCCAGTCGCGGGAACGGGTGTATCGCGGAAGCGCGCCACCAGGCCATCATAACGGCCGCCGCCACCGACTGAGCCAAAGCGCTGAGCGATGCCATCCTCTCCCTTGGCCGTAAATGTCAGCTCAGCTTCGAATACCGCGCCAGTATAGTATTCCAGTCCACGCACGATGGACGGATCGATGACGATCCGATCAAGGCCGAAGCCGAGCGCGTCCCAATTAGCCGCCATCGCGGTCAGCTCCGTGACGCCCTGGGCGCCAGTCTCGGTTTTGCCGACCAATTCAGTCAGCGCTGTGAGGGTCGCGCTGCGCTCGGCGACGGGCGTCGTCACGAACGCGACGATGCGCGCGATCTGCTCTGGCGCGAGTTTGGCCCCCATTGTGAAGTCGCCGGATTCATCCTTGCGACCGGCACCGAGCAGTAGCGTCACGCCCTCGACTCCGAGCCGGTCGAGCTTGTCGATAGCGCGCATCACAATCAGCCGCTGGTTAGCCCCCTCGGGCGTGTCAGCAGCCAGCAACCCGGCTGCCTCCAGCAGGCCATCCAGCAGTTTGCGGTTGGAAACCCGCATCCGATAGGAACCGCGTGGCACGCCAACGGCTTCCAAGGCATCGGCCGCCAGCATGCAGATTTCGGCATCGGCAGCCGGATTGTCAGTGCCGACTGTATCAGCGTCAAATTGCGTGAACTCGCGGAAACGGCCTGGCCCTGGCTTTTCGTTGCGCCAGACAGCGCCGACCCGGTAGCCGCGATAGGGCTTTGGCAACGCGTCAAAATTCTCAGCGACATGGCGTGCCAGGGGCGCCGTCAGATCATAACGCAGGCTCAGCCATTGCTCGTCATCATCCTGTAGCGAGAACACGCCGGCATTTGGCCGCTCCTGATCCGGCAGGAATTTGCCAAGCGCTTCGGTGAACTCGAAGGACGGCGTGCGCAAGCCATCAAAGCCATACAACTCGTAGACGTCGCGGATGCGCGCCAGCATGCCATCCAGCGCCCGCATCTCAGCAGCGGCCGTGTCACGGAAGCCGCGCGGCAGGCGGGCCTTTGGGCGGTTGTCAGGCGGGCGGGGAGTGGGGGGCAGCTTGGGCATGGGAAACGAGACCTTCGCAATAAGACAGGACGCTTGAAGATGGGATGCTAGTTGCAGCGTTGAGCGGAGTGGGAACTGGCGCGGTGCGTCGACCGATCACGCAGACACCACACAGCCACCAGTTTCCGGGGTCTGTGTGACTAGGCTAGTCTTGCCAGCTTACCCCGTCTTCAGCAGCCTCGCTGCATCCAGGGCAAAATAGGTCAGCACGCCATCCGCCCCCGCCCGCTTGAACGCCATGAGCGTTTCCAACATCGCCGTGTCCTTGTCGAGCCAGCCGTGGCCGGCGGCCGCCATCAGCATCGCGTACTCGCCAGACACCTGGTAGGCGAACGTTGGCGCGCCGAAGCGCTGTTTGATGCTGGCGAGGATATCGAGATAGGGCAGGCCGGGCTTGACTATCAACATGTCAGCGCCCTCGGCGAGGTCGAGTTCGGCCTCGCGAAGGGCTTCCTTGGCGTTGCCAGGATCCATCTGATAGGTGCGCTTGTCGAGGCCGGAGGTACCGGCGCCCGGAACCTTACGCGAGCCAACGGCGTCGCGGAACGGGCCATAGAAGGCAGAGGCATATTTGGCCGTGTAGGCCATGATTTGCGTGTCGGTAAAGCCAGCCGACTCCAGGGCAGTTCGGATGCTGCCAACGCGGCCATCCATCATATCGGAGGGCGCTAAGATGTCGCTTCCAGCCGCAGCCTGCACCAGCGCTTGGCCAACCAGCGCGGTGAGTGAGAGGTCATTATCGACAACGCCATCGCGCAACAGCCCGTCATGGCCATGCAAGGTGTAGGGATCGAGCGCTACATCGGTGATCAGGCCGATGCCGGGGACCGCTTTGCGGATCGCCCGCAAGGCTTGGCAGACAAGATTATCTGGATTGTGAGCTTCACGCCCATCGTTGGTCTTGAGCGCCGGATCGGTTGCCGGAAACAAGGCGATCGCCGGGATGCGCGCTTCGGCCGCTTGCTGCGCTGCCTCGACAGCCAGATCAACGCTGAGGCGATCGATGCCCGGCATTGACGGCACCGCAACGCGCTGGCCCGTTCCGCCCACCAGGAACAGCGGCCAGATCAGGTCGGCAGGTGAAAGAATATGTTCGCGCACAAGCGTACGTGACCAGGCGGTCTTGCGGTTGCGCCGCATCCGGATTGTGGGGAAACCAGCCGCCAAGGGCCGCGGAGGGTGCGTGGGTTCAAGCATGATCCGGTTCATAAGGCGTTTTGTGGGAAATGTCGCCATGCCGGGGACCCAATCTTCGTTACCGGCCCACGTCGAGCTATCCAGCAAATCGTCATCAATGGTAAACAAGTGACAATAAACATATTAAGTACATAGCGTTAGTGTGTCATATGTCTGTGGTTATGCTCCGCTATATGGTGCCTTATGGCGGCGGAGTTGCCGCCGGTTTCGTGGAACCGGAAGCTGGCGTGGCCAGTCCGGTGGCACATTGAGGGAGTAGTTCGTGAGCAAGAAACTTGTGGCGGTTTCGGTTGCTGTCGCGGCAGCAACACTGGCGATGACAGGTTCGGCGTTCGCGGCGCGCGATCAGATCCGCATCGTCGGCTCGTCGACGGTTTATCCATTCACGACGGCAGTCGCCGAGCAATTCGGCAAGGCCAGTGGCAAGACACCGGTGGTCGAATCGACCGGTACCGGCGGTGGCATGAAGATTTTCTGCGAAGGTGTTGGCGAGGACAAGCCAGACGCCACGAACGCTTCGCGCCGCATGAAGAAGAGCGAGCTTGAGCTGTGCCAGAAAAACGGCGTCAATGATGTCGTTGAGCTGAAGATCGGCTTCGACGGCCTGACGCTTGCCCATTCAAAGGCAGCTCCCGGCATGAAGCTGACGCTTAAGCAGCTGTTTATGGCGTTGGCCAAGCAGGTCCCCAACGACAAGGGCGAACTGGTTGACAACCCCTACAAGAACTGGTCGGACATCGACCCTTCATTGCCAGCCTTCAAAATTGAAGTGCTTGGCCCCCCGCCGACCTCCGGCACCCGTGACAGCATGCACGAGCTGTTCATGGAAAAGGGCAGCGAAGGCTTCGAAAGCCTCAAGGCCCTGAAGGAAAAGGACGCCAAGGCGTTCGAGAAGGTCTGGAAGACGGTGCGTGAAGACGGCGCCTATGTCGAAGCCGGCGAGAACGACAACGTCATCGTCCAGAAGCTGGAAGCCAATCCGAACGCGTTCGGCGTGTTTGGCTACTCGTTCCTCGAAGAAAATTCCGCCAAGCTGGCCGGTGTTGCACTCGAAGGCGCTGAGCCGACCTATGAAAACATCGCTGCCGGCAAGTACAAGGGTGGCCGTCCTCTGTTCGTCTACTTCAAAAAGGCGCACATTGGCGTCATCCCGGGCCTCGACAAGTTCATGGAAGAGTACACCTCGGACAAGGCGCTGGGACCCAAGGGTTATTTGACCCGCCGCGGCTTGGTCGCGCTGCCGGCTGCGGACCTGGAGAAGTCACGCAAGAACGTGATGGATCAGAGCCCGCTGGCCCTCGACAAGCTGAAGTAATACAGACCTAACAGTTGCCAACGCCCAGGGTCCACCTGGGCGTTGGCATCATACTTAGCAAATATACTTAGCAAATGTGGCTACGGATCTTACCGATATGGCAGCCTCCTATCTCCTCGTCATGCTGTTGCTGGTGATCGGGGCCTTCGTCGTTGGGCGTGTCCGTGCCAGAAGCGTCGTAGCGGGGCGACTGAGCGACCTGCATTCTTTACCAGCCTACCATGGCATGCTGGCCAGCGCGCTGGTGGTGACGCCAATGCTGGCGCTGTTTGCCGTCGGTTGGCCACTGATCGACTGGCTGGCGACGCAGCGCGCTATTGCGCAGTTCCCTGCTGAAGTTGCTGGTGACACGCTCAAGACACTGTCGGCTTTGCGCGCTGTCGCGAACGAACTGTCGGGCTCGGGGATTGGCGGCGTCGCGTCGCCCGAAGTCAAACGGGCGGCCGCCGAGTATGTGGGAATGCTCGGGTTCTGGCGCCCACTCATTTTTGTTGCTGGCTTACTCACGGGTCTCGTTGCTATTTTGTGGTCGTTCTGGCGCACAACGCCAGACTTCCGCGCCCGCAACCAGTTTGAAACGTTCGTGCGGTCCGCGTTGATTGCCTGTGCCACCGTCGCGGTGTTGACGACGCTGGGCATCGTTCTTTCGGTGGTTGGTGAAACCTACCGGTTCTTCTTCGATCCGGAGATCACTGGCAAGCCGTCGGTCTCCGAGTTCCTGTTCGGACTGGAGTGGAACCCGCAGACGGCGTTGCGCGCCGACCAAGGTGACATCGGCGGCTCGTTCGGCTTTGTGCCGTTGCTGGTCGGAACGCTTCTGATCACGGCGATTGCAATTGTCGTCGCCGGACCGCTCGGCCTGTTCGCGGCGATCTACCTGGCCGAGTACGCCAGCCCTCGCTTCCGGGCGTTCGCCAAGCCGGTGCTGGAGATCCTCGCAGGCATCCCAACGGTTGTTCTCGGCTTCTTTGCAGCACTGACGGTGGCGCCGTTCATCCGCGGCTGGGGCGAGTCGTTTGGGCTCACAGTGGCCTCTGAAAGCGCCCTAGCGGCAGGCGTGGTCATGGGTATGATGATCATCCCTTTCATCTCGTCCCTGTCTGACGACGTCATCACGGCCGTGCCGCAGAGCTTGCGTGATGGTTCTTACGCCATGGGCGCCACCCGCTCGGAGACGATCTCACGGGTGATCCTGCCGGCGGCATTGCCGGGTATCGTCTCAGCTTTCATGCTGGCAATCAGCCGCGCTATTGGTGAGACCATGATCGTCGTCATGGCGGCCGGATTGGCGGCCAATCTCACCGTCAATCCGCTTGAGGCCGTGACGACCATCACGGTGCAGATCAAGACCATCCTGGTTGGTGATCAGGAGTTCAACAGTGCCAAGACGCTGGCCGCATTCGCGCTAGGCTTCGCTCTGTTCTTCATCACCCTCGCGCTCAACTTCATCGCCTTGCAAGTGGTCAAGAGATATCGGGAACAGTATGACTGACATCCTTTCTGGGTCAGATGCCATGCCAGCGCGGGCTTCAGGCCGGCGCATGCTTGACACTACATCCGACGCATCGCGAGCGCGCGTACGGGCTCGCTACCGTGCCGAGAGCCGATTCAAACTCTATGGTCTCGTTGCGATCGCCATCGCGGCAGCGTTCGTCTTGGCGCTGTTGAGTTCGGTACTGATCACCGGCCTGCCAGCCTTCACGCAACATGCGATGCGGGCGACCCTCACGGTGGAGCGGGGCGACATCGACCCGGACAGCAAAGGCATCAGCCCGGAGACGATCAAGGCAGCAGATTACACTGCTATCGTCAGCAAGGCCTTGTCGGCCGCGTTTCCTGAGACTGCTGACAATCCACGCAGTGACGTGATTGAGTTGCTGAGCACCGGTGCGGGCGATCGCTTGCGCGCGTCGCTACTGGCTGATCCATCCCAAATCGGCAAGCCGGTCAGCGTTGACTTGTTGCTTGCTGCGGACGCTGACCTCTACATGAAGGGCGAGGGCACCGTCGTTTCCTCCGCGAGCGGAACTGGCAGTGTGACGCCGAGCGGACGCAGCGGTGCGATCGAGTTGACCGTTACCAATCGGGCTTTCGCAGGTGCCTTACAGAGCCTGAAGGATGATTTGTCGCGCAAAGCTTCCGTGCTAGAGGCCGATTACGAACGTCTCAGCCGCATCAACTCACCCGACGCCAAGTCAGCAGCCGACACCAAACGTGGCGAGGCGCAAGCATTGCGCGCCAAGATAGCGGACGCTGGCGGCGAGGAAGCGCTGTTGTCGTCCCTACCCAGCCGGTTGGTCGCCGTGCACGGTGGCTTGGTCAAGTTGGAGAGCCTGAATGCTGATCGCGCCAAGGGCACGGTACTGCTGGCGCTTAAGGAACAAGCGCCGTCGAGCGACTGGCGCTTGGTGACCTATGAGACTGCCGAAAGCGACCGTCGGTTATCCGATCAAAAGGTCGCCTGGCTGGAAAGCCTGCGCCAGCAAGGCCAGGTTGAGGCGCAGTTCAACTCGCTGTTCTTCACATCAGGCGACAGTCGGGAGCCAGAAATGTCGGGCATTCTCGGCAGCCTGACTGGCACCGTTTTGACATTGCTTGTGACGCTGACCTTGTGCTTGCCGATCGGCGTGCTCGGCGCTGTCTATCTTGAGGAATTCGCGCCGAAGAACTGGTTTACGGCGGCATTGGAACTAAACATCAACAATCTGGCGGCGGTGCCATCCATTGTGTTCGGCCTGCTGGGCCTTGCTGTATTCCTCAACATGATCGGCTTGCCGCGCTCGACGCCGATCGTCGGCGGTCTGGTGCTGGCGCTCCTGGTGCTGCCAACCATCATCATCGCCACGCGCGCCGCCTTGAAGGCTGTGCCGCCGTCGATCCGCGAGGCCGCGCTTGGCATCGGTGCCTCGCAGCAGCAGGCGGTGTTCCATCACGTACTACCGTTGGCGGTGCCAGGCATCATGACCGGCACGATCATTGGCATGGCGCATGCGCTCGGCGAAACCGCACCCTTGCTGATGATTGGCATGATCGCCTTTATCGTTGACGTGCCGGGCAGCATCACAGATGCAGCAACGGTGTTGCCCGTGCAGATTTACCTGTGGTCGGACTTGCCGGAACGCGCGTTCCAGGCGCGTACCGCAGCGGCCATCCTCGTGCTGCTGGGCGTCTTGTTCCTGATGAACGGGATGGCAATCTGGCTGCGCAACCGGTTCGAGCGGCGCTGGTAACCGGCGCACTCTCGCCTCTGTCACTCGCACAATTGGTCAAGGTGGTTCCATGGTCGCTTCGGTCTCGTCGGTCGCGTCATTTCAAGCCAATCCCGCTGGCTTGCCGAACGTGCGTGCCAAGGTGCATGCGCGCGACGTCAATGTGCACTATGGCCAGAAGCATGCGCTGAAGAATGTCAGCGTCGATATCCCTGAGCGCAACGTCACGGCTTTCATCGGCCCGTCAGGCTGTGGCAAGTCGACATTCCTGCGCTGCATTAACCGCATGAATGACACCATATCGATCTGCAAGGTGACCGGGCACATCGATATTGACGGCGCCGATATTTACGACCGCAAGCTTGACGTCGTGCAGTTGCGCGCACGCGTCGGCATGGTATTCCAGAAACCCAATCCGTTCCCGAAATCGATCTATGAGAACGTCGCCTACGGGCCGCGTATCCATGGTTTGGGCGCCACCAAGTCCGAACTCGACGAAATCGTCGCCGACAGTTTGAAAAAAGCGGGCCTGTTCGAGGAGGTCAAGGACCGATTGACCGACGGCGGCACCAGCTTGTCGGGCGGCCAGCAGCAGCGGTTGTGCATTGCCCGCGCCATTGCCGTGGGTCCAGAAATCATCCTGATGGACGAACCATGTTCGGCGCTTGACCCGATCGCGACAGCGCGCATCGAGGAACTGATCGACGAACTGCGCACGAACTTCACCATCATCATCGTCACGCATTCGATGCAACAGGCGGCGCGCGTGTCGCAGCGCACCGCGTTCTTCCATCTCGGCATTTTGGTCGAGGAAGGCGAGACGACGCAGATGTTCCAGCGCCCGGATGACAAGCGCACGCAAGATTACATCATGGGCCGGATTGGCTGATCTGCCACGGATTGAACTGTCCAACGCAATGCGAGGCATCAATGGCCGACTCTCAACACATCGTCCGGTCCTACGAGGAAGAGCTGACGGCGCTGGACGCCAAGGTCGCGCACATGGGCGGTCTGGCAGAACAAATCCTCGGTCAGGCCTTCGACGCGCTGGAGTCGCGTGATCCGTCGCTAGCGGAACGCGCGATCGCCAACGATCGCAACATTGATAAGCTGGAACGTGAACTGCAGGAACAAGCGATCACGATGATCGGTAAGCGCCAGCCGATGGCAGTTGATCTGCGGCAGATCATGACGGCGATAAAAATCGCTGGCGATCTGGAGCGGATCGGCGACCTAGCCAAGAATACCGCCAAGCGGGCTCTGGCCGTTTCGGGCGACACACCACCAAAGTCGGTGATGGGCGGCATGCATCACATGGTTGATCTCACCCTGGCGCAGCTGGCGGCGGTGCTCGACGCCTATGCCACGCGCGACGCCGATAAGGCCATCGCAGTCTGGCGCAAGGATAGCCAGATTGATGCGATGTACAACTCGCTGTTCCGCGAGCTTCTCACCTATATGATGGAAGATCCGCGCAATATCGGCTTCTGCACGCATCTGTTGTTCGGCGCCAAGAATATCGAACGCATCGGCGACCACGCCACCAACATCGCTGAGAACGTCTACTATCTGGTGACCGGCGATGTGCTGCCTGACGAGCGGCCCAAAGGTGACACGACAAGCTCGACACCAATCCGGGGGTGAGGACTTTTGAGGTTTCGCAGCGTGAAGCGAGGCTTCACGAACCACGCTGCTGTCTGTTTGGACCTCTTGTGGCCAGCATCACAGCAGTGCGTATGCGCCCGACGAATCAGACCACGAGAGCACAATGCCAGCGCGAATCCTGATCATTGAGGATGACGAGGCGATCACCACCCTGGTGCGCTACAACCTGGAAGCTGAGGGGTTCCTCGTCGATGCCGTCAGCTCGGGCGACGACGCTGAATCGGCGCTGAAGGACGCGCCGCCAGACCTCGTGGTGCTTGACTGGATGTTGCCCGGCGTCTCCGGCTTGGAGCTATGCCGCCGACTGCGCGCCGCCAAGGAAACCCGCGCAACGCCAATCCTGATGCTGACGGCGCGTGGCGAGGAGAGCGATCGCGTGCGCGGCTTGATGACCGGCGCCGACGACTATGTCGTCAAGCCGTTCTCGCCCGGTGAACTGACGGCACGCGTCAAGTCGTTGTTGCGCCGCGCCAATCCGGAACAGCTCGCGGATATCCTGTCGGTTGGCGATGTCGAGATGGACCGCATTGCGCATCGCGTCAGGCGTGGCGTGCGCGAGGTCAACATGGGGCCGACAGAGTACCGGCTGCTGGAGTTCTTCATGCAGAACCCCGGCCGCGTCTTTAACCGCAGCCAGTTGCTCGATGGCGTTTGGGGTCGCGATGTCTATGTCGACGAACGCACCGTCGATGTGCACATCGGCCGTCTGCGCAAATGTCTGATCCGTGGCCGCGAGCGCGATCCGGTCCGCACGGTGCGCGGCTCCGGCTACGCGTTTGGCGAGCGGGTCTGACGCCGCGCCGCCCGATCTGGTCCGCGGACTGTTTCAGCGCCAATCATCGCCGATTGAACTCAGGCCTGCCGTTGGCCGCCTGAAAACATGCATCTCCCCTGATTGATGGAAGATTCAACGTTCAAGCAGGACCGGCTTGGAGTCACACAAAACGCCAAGATTCGGTCTTGAGAACTATTATTGTTCTAAACGGCGTATCCGCAGCCCGCATTTCTCACCAGACTGTGAAGTTAGTTGGTTGATCGAGCCGCTTGGGAGACGGTTTAGGATTAGCGCAACAGACCTTCGTAGCAACCCGAGGGACGTAAAAATAGAACAATTTAACAGATAACGGTAGGAATCTGTGAACTGATTGCGTCTGCGGATCAAATCTAAGTAATCGTCCTGTACTGTAACTCTGGCGGGCTATCCATGAAACCGGACCGCTGGTGCTCAGTGAGCAGATTGTTGGCATGCGATGTAACGCATGAGTACGACGCAGTGCGCGGCTGAATACTCACGCATAATGTGCCTTAACCGGCGTGATGGCGCTGCAACTAACCACCCGTTCGGGTGACGAGCGACGAGTACGACAAGGCGTATGCGGCGCAATAACCAGTATGGAGAAATACGTTCGTCAGACGAGGCTGCGTCGAGTGATTACTTATCTAATGCACCCTAGTCTCAAATATTAACAAATCACTAATGACTGCATGGTTTGAGCGACGATCCTGTGGAACCTACTGGGTGCCGGACATCCAACCGGTCCCCTCCAGGAACAGGAATTTCACTATGCAGATCAAGATTGTAGCATTGTCGGCTTTGGCGCTTGCATTGATGGCTGGTTCGGCTCAGGCCGGCCGCAGCAACGGCTGCGGTTGCTCGAGCAGCAGCTCCGTCACTCAGCACGCCAGCGCTTATGCCAGCAACAAGAGCCACACGACCATTCATGTGTCGCAATATGCCAAAGGCAACAACGCCAATGGCGGCGACGGCGGCGACGGTGACGCAGAGGCTAACGGCGGCAACGGTCGCGCCAAAGCGCTGGGACACGGCTTGATCGGTGTTGGCGTGAACTACAAGAGCGGTAATGGCGGCGACGGCGGCACGAACACGAAAAGCGGCAACGGTGGCAACGGCGGCGACGGCGGCAATTCCGGCAACGTCAGCGATATCTACGTCAGCAATTCGGCCTCGGCTGTAGCGAAGAACATCAACCGTTAATCACCTTGGGGCCGCGGTATTGTCCGCGGCCCTTTTTCTGGCATCAAACTTGCTAAGTAGTATCCGCAGTTGTTGCTATCCCCCCCAAACACGGCGGTATGAGTATGTTCAAGAATAGCTTATGGATCCCAGCCATAGCGGCGACAGTTGCGCTCGCCATAGTTCCAGGCGCGGCTTTGGCTGGCGAGCGGAAATCGGTTTATGTTGAAACCCAAGTCACTGCGAAATCAGTAGGCTTGCCGTTTTCTGTCGTGACGACTGACATTGCCATCGCAACAGCGCGAACCGGCAAACATGTGGCTGAGGGTACGGGCCTGGGGTTGTCACAGACGAAAGTGAAAGGCACCGCCAGCCTGTTCTCCCGTAGCGTGCAAACCGCCAAGGGTAAGGCAATCAATACCACCCACGCCTTTGGTGAGGGCTTCTCAGCTACGTTCGTCTATGCCGAAGGCCCCAATGGCGACAACTTCACTT
>JANNSA010000686.1:0-14975 GCA_031402115.1 Hyphomicrobiaceae bacterium
CGTGGCCACATGCGCGCCGAGCTCAAGCACATGCAGCATCAGCTTGGTATCACGACGGTCTACGTCACGCACGATCAGGTGGAAGCGATGACGCTGGCCCACCGTGTGGCGCTGATGGATGGCGGCAGACTGCAGCAGCTCGATGCGCCAAAGACGATCTACAACGACCCCGCGACGCTGTTCGTGGCGCAGTTCATTGGCTCGCCGCCCATGAACATTCTCGCCGGCGCGCTGGATCAGGGCACCTTCATGCTTGGCGACACGCGCATCCCGACACGCGTGCGGGCCTCTGCGCCGCAAGCCATGCTCGGCGTGCGGCCCGAGGATTGCCATATCACGGCGCCCGCTGACGGCCGTATTGCCGCGACGCTCTATGCCACGGAGCTGATCGGCGACCACACCCTGGTCACTGCCAAGGTCGGCAATGACAGCGTCATCATCAAGTCCAACAAGGATTTCGAAGCAGCGGTCGGCACCCCTGTCGGCATCACTTTCAGCGACGACCGCGCCTTCCTGTTCGACGCCACGACAGGGGTGAGGTTGCGGGGATAGCTGGCATCAGAAGTCGGGGTCAGGCACTTACGCGCCCGCAAAGGTGGTTTTCGTCGCACGAACGGCGCTATCGCGTAAGTGTCTGGCCCCGGGTGCGCTTGTTGGGGATGAAGCGCACACAATGGGTCGCACTTCTGCCCGAATCAACGGAATACTTCATCCTGGCATCCACGATCCGGACCGCGCGGCGTTGCTGCGGCCAAGTGCAGGGGCACGACAGACCATGATTGTTAAACTTCAGATCGTCTCGGTGCTCGCCCTGTCGCTGACCCTTGCGGCATGCGGCCCCGGCGGGTTGACCAAGCAAGATGGCGGCGCAGTGGTAGGCGCGGTCGCTGGTGGCGTGATCGGCAACCAGTTTGGCGGCGGCGATGGCAAGGTGATCGCAACGGCAATTGGCGCCGTGATCGGCGGCATAGCTGGCAGCGAGATTGGCCGGCTGCTGGACGACAACGACCGCAAAGCCGCGTCCAACGCAGAGTTAAGTGCACTGGAGAAAGGGCAATCCGGCGTCGCGACGCCGTGGCGAAATCCCGACTCGGGCCGCTATGGCGTCGTTGTTCCCGGCCAGCCCTACAAGAAGGCGCAGAACGACTGCCGCGACTTCACGCACACAATTTATATCGATGGCCAGCCGCAGACTATGCGCGGCACCGCCTGCCGCAACTCCGATGGATCGTGGCGCAACGTCGGTTAAGCCAACCGAATGCTGCGTCCTCCGGATCGAGGGATGCGCAGTGGTTTTTGACAGGTTCAGGGCTGCGGATGCGAATCCGCAGCCTTTCGTTATTATCAGTCCGTGCGCCTTTGCGGCTCGTGCACCAGCACACCGATGATGCGAAGGCACTGATGCCTGAAATTAGGCTGGCGGCGTCAGACTGATGGGCAGCCCGGCAAACCCGCCGCCAGGCTGCATGGTGCGGCCCGAGACCGTGATCGCGCACCCTGCCTTGGTCAGCGTGAACCGGATCAGGTGGTAGCTGGCAGCAGGGCTATGCGCGCCTTCAGCAGCGGACGCTGACGGCACTCCCAGCACGGGGATGGCGCCATGCCGCGAAGGCAACCATGCCTGCATCAGGCGGTGGTGATGGCCATGCACAATCAGTTCTGCGCCACTCCTGGCGATGACCGCCGAGACGGCCTTGGCATCCACGAGCCCGCGCGTCCGGCTGGCTTGGCCCGGTAGTGGCGCATGATGGATCGCGACGATACGCGGCAGGCCGGCTTCGCCCAGCCGCTTAAGGCAGCCACCGAGCCGCGCGGTTTGGGCGGGCGCGAGCTTGCCCGAGGCAAACAAAGGCGGCGTCGGCACGGCCGAATTGGCGCCAACCAGCGCCACGCCATGCAGCACGCGCACAAATGGGAATTCGCCCGGCGCTGCGTCACTGAACGCTGAACCTGCTGCGTTTGACGCCATGTAGGGGTTCCAGCGGGCTAGCCCCGGATCATGCCACATCCGGCCATAGACATCGTGATTGCCGGGAATCACCGTGACGCGGTCTGGCGGCCCCAGACTGCGCAGCCAGTCGAGTGCAGCAGCGATTTCGCCGGGCAGCCCGATATTGGTCAAGTCGCCAGATACCAGGATGTGATCCGGGTGCTGGCTTTGCATATCAGCAACCAGGGCGTCGAGCACATCACGCCGATGCTGACGGTGTCGCTGCCGCTGCCAATTGACCCAGCCGAGCATGCGCTTGGGGCTCGCGTCGCGCCACCGTAAGGCTGGCATCGGCGCGAGATGCACATCGGAGAGGTGGGCAAGTGTGAGCTGAGCCGGTAGTATCATCGGAGGTCGAACAACCATTGATGCTGGCAACGCTGGCGTCGTTACGGGCTTAAGCGCGGCACTGATATCGAAACTGTGAATTTGCGACGCGGCGCAATTATACCTGAAGCAAGCGGCCTTAAACTGAGATTTGCACCGGAATGGGAGAACTGTGCCATGCACGACATAATCAAGCCAATGAACCGGCGGACGGCTATTGCTGTTGTCGCACACTGCGTCACGGGCACGCTGCTGATGGCACAGGCGAGCGCCGCAAGCACCGGGCAGCACGTCAAGGTGGCGCGCGATCCGGGCTGCGGCTGCTGCGAGAAGTGGGTGGCGCACCTGCAGACGGCCGGTTTCACGACTGAGATAACCGATCGCGACGATATGCAGGCTCTTAAGACGCAATTTGGCGTTCCAGAAGCCCTGCGCTCTTGTCACACGGGGCAGGTCGCCGGTTATGTCATCGAAGGCCATGTGCCAGCGGCCGCGATCCTGGCCTTGATCGCCAGCAAGGAAGCGGCAACTGGTTTGGCGGTGCCGGGCATGCCGATTGGGTCGCCAGGCATGGAAGGCGGCGATCCCGCCGACTGGGAGACTTTCGACGTCGTCGTATTTGGCCCCGGCGGCCAACGCGTATTCGGTGTCTATAAAGGCTCCGACAGAGTTTGATGCTAGACGGGTGGATGGTTTTGCCGGGGCGGCGCTGGACAGTCCGGGCCTCATCTGCTAACGCCACGGTCTGATTTTCGAGCGCGGGATTGACCTCGCGCCCGGCACCGCCACAATGGCTCTTGTTCAACCCATCATCGAGGGATCTGCCGCTTGCAAGTTCTCGTTCGTGACAACAACGTCGACCAGGCCCTGAAGGCCCTGAAGAAGAAGATGCAGCGCGAAGGCATCTTCCGCGAGATGAAGCTGCGTGGCCATTTCGAGAAGCCCTCGCAAAAGCGCGCTCGTGAAAAGGCCGAGGCCGTGCGCCGCGCCCGCAAGCTGGCTCGCAAGCGCATGCAGCGCGAAGGTCTGATCGCGGCGCCGAAGCGTAAGATGCCGGAGCGGGGCGCGCCGGGTGCGGCCGGTACCGGTTACGGTGCGGGCGGCGGCAGCAGCTATGGCGGCGGCGCTGGCGGTAGCGGCGGTGGTTTCGGTGGTGGTGGTGGCGGCGGATTTGGCGGCGGTGGACGCTTCTAGTTTGCCACGCGGCAACGGTGCGGACGCATCATGAAAACGGCTCAACGGCTGTTCCTGCTGGGTGATCTGGCCCCGGGGACAGCCGTTACCGCTTCGGCGGAACAGGCGAACTATCTGGTTGCCGTTCTGCGGCTCGACCTCGGCGATGCGATCCTATTGTTCAATGGCCGCGACGGCGAATGGTCCGCCAACATTGCCCGGATCGCCAAACGCTCCGTCGAGCTGACGGTGACGGCGCAAGTCCGGCCGCAATCCACTGGCTCTGATCTGCATTATCTGTTCGCGCCCTTAAAGCACGCACGGCTCGACTACATGGTGCAGAAGGCGACCGAGATGGGCGCGTCGCGGCTGCAGCCCGTATTGACAGAGCGCACCCAGTCACGCCGCGTCAACACCGAGCGCATGCTGGCCAATGCCGTCGAGGCAGCCGAGCAGTGCGGCGTGCTCGGCGTGCCGGATGTCTGCGAACCACGCGAACTCGACGATGTGTTGCGCGACTGGCCTGCTGGAAGGGCGCTGATATTCTGCGACGAGGCGGGCGATCGGGCTGGGCCCTTGGCTGCGCTCAGCAGGATAGCCAGCGGCACGCCGCTCGCGCTGCTGGTTGGCCCCGAAGGTGGTTTCGCGCCAGCCGAAAGGCAACGCCTTCTGGCTCACCCAGCGGTGACGCCGATCGCGCTGGGGCCGCGCATCATGCGCGCCGACACGGCGGCGGTGGCCGCTTTGGCGCTGGTCAACGCGGCGCTGGGCGATTGGCGAACTTGAGCAATCATCGTTCAGGGTCTTAGGGAGGATTTCTGGCTGCGTTATCGGCCCGTGATGCGCCAAGATTGCTACCCCTATCGGGGACGACGGAAGTGGGCGCCAAGCGCCAAACGCCGAATGCGAAGGGCACGTGTTACCACCGCGCAACCGTCGCCGGCCAAGCACGCTGTGCCGCGCTTGTCAGATGCAAGTGCAAGCACCATAACACGCGGGCATTCGTATCGCCGCGACGCCACCAACAACTAACTGCCCATACCCCGAGGCTACCCGCATGTCGACCCGCCAGGACCAGGGTGCGAGCCCGCCCGCCACTGACCGAGATGATCTAGTCGCCTACCTGGCGGCTGGTGGTAAGCCGGAGCGTGACTGGCGCATTGGCACCGAGCACGAGAAGTTCGGCTTCCACACTGACGATCTAACGCCGCTGACCTATCAAGGTCCGGGCGGCGTGCGCGCCGTGCTGCAAGGGCTGATTGACCGGTTTGGCTGGCTGCCGGTGATGGAGGGTGACAACACCATCGCCCTGAAGCCAGCGCCGGGCGTTGATGGCGGTACGGTTTCGTTGGAGCCCGGCGGCCAATTGGAACTGTCCGGCGCGGCGGTGCGCACCGTGCATGAGACGGCCGCCGAAATGACAAACCATATCGAACAGGTCAACGCGGTTGGTCATGATCTGGGCGTCGGCTTCCTGGGCCTTGGCTTCTCGCCGTTGTGGACAAGGGGCCAGACGCCGGTAATGCCGAAGGGCCGCTACGGCATCATGACCGCCTATATGCCAAAGGTCGGCAAGCTTGGCCTCGATATGATGTATCGCTCGTGCACCGTGCAGACCAATCTCGACTTCCGCGACGAGGCCGACATGGTCAAGAAACTGCGCGTGTCGCTGGCGCTGCAGCCGATCGTGACGGCCTTGTTCGCCAATTCACCGCTGACCGAGGGCAAGCCGAACGGCTACCGCACCTTCCGCGGCGAAGTCTGGCTCGACACTGACAAAGCGCGCACTGGCATGCTGCCATTCGCTTTCGAGCCGGGCATGGGCTTTGAGCGCTATGTCGACTTTGCACTCAACGTGCCGATGTACTTTGTCTACCGCGACGGCCGCTACCTCGACGCCTCGGGCAAGTCGTTCAAGGACTTCATGGCCGGCCGTCTCGACGTACTGCCCGGCCAATTGCCGAACATGGACGACTGGGCTGACCACTTGTCGACGATCTTCCCCGAGGTTCGCCTGAAGCGCTTCCTGGAAATGCGCGGCGCCGATGTCGGGCTGACTGACCGTATCCCGGCCCTGGCGGCGGTGTGGACGGGGTTACTCTACGACAGCAGCGCGCTCGACGCCGCCTGGGACCTAGTCAAGAACTGGAGTGCGGCCGAACGCCAAGCCCTGCGCGACACCGTGCCGAAGCAGGCGATGGATGCGACCGTCGCGGGCCGTACCGCCCGCGATGTTGCCCGCGACGTGCTGGCGCTGGCCCGCGCCGGTCTTACTCGTCGCAACTGCCTCGACGCTAAGGGCCGCGATGAAAGCGTGCATCTCGACGGCCTCGACGCGATTGTCAATCGTGGCACCACCGACGCCGAGGTGCTGCTCGCGAAGTTCACTGAGGAGTGGGCGGGTGACATCGCCAAGGTGTTCGAGGCTTGCCGCTATTGAGCGCCACGCTACCCGGCCTTTGACGGCTCAACTCTAGAATGCCCGCCTTTGATTGCGCAGAAAAGCCTGCACGGCAGGGTCGGTTTCCAGACCAATGGCAACGGAATAGGCCTGATCCGCCGCTGCGGCGTCGCCCGATTCAGCAAGCAGTTTGGCCTTGGCCGCCCAATACGGCTGGTAACTCAGGACGGCGGCGTCCTGGACGATCTGGTCCAGCGCTGCAAGCCCAGCAGCCGCGCCGCGCGACGCGGCCATGGCGATGGCCCGATTGATCGCAACCACAAACGAGCCGGTCATTGCCAACAAGGCATCGTAGAGCAGAACGATGGCGGCCCAGTCGGTGCGGCCACTGATAGCCCGCGCAGAGTGCACGGACTGGATGGCGGCCTGCAATTGGAACCGGCCCATGCCGTCTAGCGCGCTTGCCGCGGCCAGGTGGGCTTCCGCCGTGGCGATTAACGCGCCATCCCAGTGCCGTGGCTCCTGGTCGCCCAGCGGCACATAGGTTCCGTTGGCATCGCGCCGGGCGGCGCGCCGGGACTCAGCATACAGCATCAAGGCGAGCAAGCCCAAAGCCTCGGGCTCGCGAGGCAACAGCCCGGCCACTACTTGCCCCAGCCAGATGGCTTCGCCGGCATGTTCGCGCCGTGACATAACGCTGCCGGCAGCATCGGACCAACCTTCGGAGTAACAGGCGTAGATGGCGTCCAGAACCGCGTCCAGCCGGTCAGGCAGGTCTTCGGGCTCAGGCACCTGGAAAGGAATTCCGGCGTCCCTGATCTTGGTCTTGGCGCGCACCAATCGCTGGCTCATGGCCGCCGGTGATACCAGATAGGCCGAGGCGATCGCGGTGGCGTCGAAGCCCAGCACCGTCTGCAGAATGAGCGGCGTGCGCATGGCTGCATCGATGGCGGGATGGGCGCATGCGAACATCAGCCCAAGCCGTTGATCGGGGATCGGCATGCCAGTGGCCTCGGCGGCGGCAAGGTCCTGCGCCATGAAGAGCAGATACGGCTCGGCCTGGACGCCAGTCATGGCGTGCCGCGCGCCGTCAATCTGCATGCGGCGCGCCACGGTCAGCAGCCATGCCTCGGGATTATCAGGCGGCCCGGTTAACGGCCATTGTCGCAGCGCCACCGCGAAGGCCTCGGCCAAGGCATCCTCGGCCGAGGCGACATCGCGGCTGCGCCCGGCGAGGAACGCCACGAGCTTGCCGTAGCTCTCCCGCGCCACGCGTTCGGCGACCACGTTAGCTGTATTTGAGCGTTCCAACGGCGCGGTCCTCGTTGGCGCCCCAGATAGCGCGGACTTCGACGATGCCATGATGTGCACCGGGGCACTTGGCGGCCCATTTCAGCGCTTCGTCGAGATTGGCTACGTCGATGATATAGAAGCCTCCCAACTGCTCCTTAGTCTCGGCATAAGGTCCATCCTGTACCTTGGCCTTGCCGTTGGTCACGCGCACCGTGCTGGCCGTCGCAACTGACCGAAGCCGCTCGCCGGCGACATAGACCTTGGCCTTCTTCAGAGCGTCGTTGTACGCGAAGTATTGCGCCATTCCAGCTTCCTGAGCTTCCGGGGGGAAGCTTGCGAACGCATTCTCGTCCGAGTGAATCATGAAAATGTATTGCATGGTCTGTTCCTCCGATGGATTGGCAGGGTCCGATGCCCTGTCATGAGCATGACGGTTGAGGCTCCTTGATTTCGACATCGGCCAGCAAATATTATCAATGGGCCCGGTTCAGGGTGGCATACGGAAGCTGGCGGTGCCGGTGACCAAGTTGGCTAGGCTCCGCAACCGCCCAGCCTGGCATGCCTTGACGGGTTGTCGCGCCGCCCCTACGCCATGGGCGATTGCATCCAAGCCTCCCAGGAGTTCCGTCATGGCCGACACGGTGCCGCATTTCTCGACCCTCGCGATTCATGCTGGCGCCCGGCCGGACCCGGCGACGGGGGCGCGCGTGACGCCGATCTATCAGACTACGGCCTATGTCTTCAACGACGCCGATCATGCCGCCTCGCTGTTCGCGCTGGAAGCGTTCGGCAACATCTACACGCGCATCATGAACCCGACGCAAGGCGTGCTGGAAGAGCGCGTCGCGGCGCTGGAAGGCGGCACGGCGGCGTTGGCGGTGGCCTCGGGCCATGCGGCGCAGCTGATCGTGTTCCACACGCTGCTGGAGCCCGGCGACGAGTTCATCGCCGCCAAGCAGCTGTATGGCGGTTCCATCAATCAGTTCAACGAGTCCTTCAAGAAGTTCGGCTGGCACGTGAAGTGGGCCGACGGCAAGGACCCGGAGAGCTTCGCCAAGCAGATCACGCCAAAGACCAAGGCGATCTATTGCGAAAGCATCGCCAATCCCGGCGGCGTCATCATGGACCTGCCGGCCATCGCGGCAGTGGCCAAGCAGGCGGGCGTGCCGTTCATCGTCGATAACACAATGGCGACGCCTTATCTCTGCCAGCCCAAGCAGCACGGCGCTGACATCATCGTGCATTCAGCGACCAAGTTCCTCGGCGGCCACGGCAATTCCATCGCCGGCGTGATTGTCGATTGCGGCACCTTCGACTGGGCAAAGTCGGGCAAATATTCCAGCCTGACGGCGCCGAACCCCAGTTACAACGGCATGAAACTGGCCGAGACGTTCGGCAACTTCTCGTTCGCGATCGCCTGCCGCGTGCTGGGCTTGCGCGATCTGGGGCCAGCCATTGCCCCGCTCAACGCCTTCCTGGTGCTGACCGGCATCGAAACGCTGCCGTTGCGGATGGCGCGGCATTGCGAGAATGCGCTGGCGGTTGCCAGCTGGCTGGAGAAGCATCCGAAGGTCGCTTGGGTCAACTATGCCGGCTTGGCTGGCAATCGTGACCACGCACTGGTCGCCAAGATCTGCCCGAAGGGTGCGGGCGCCGTGTTCACGTTCGGCCTAAAGGGCGGCTACGACAGTGGCATCGGCGTCGTCAAGGGCGTCAAGCTGTTCAGTCATGTGGCAAACATCGGCGACACGCGCTCGCTGATTATCCACCCGGCGTCCACCACGCATAGCCAGGTGCCGCGCGACCAGCTGGCCGGCATCGGCGCTGGCGTCGACGTCGTGCGCTTGTCCGTCGGCATCGAAGACAAGTCTGACATCATTGCCGACCTGGAGCAGGCACTGGCGGGGGTGGCCTGACGCGGCTCACGCGATCACTGTCATGATCTGATCCAGGGGCTTCTTCAGTTTGGCTGCCGCCGGTACTGTGGCGTGCTCCGCTGGATGCCCGGCGGCGATGATCATGGTTGCCTTCTCATGGGCCGGTCGACCGCACAGGGCGTTGAGGAACGCCATGGGGTTGGGCGTGTGCGTGAGCGACACAAGCCCGGCATTGTGCAGCGCCGCCAGCAGGAAGCCGGTAGCGATGCCGACACTCTCGGGCACGTAGTAGTTCTTGTATTTCTTGCCGTCAGCGAAGCGGCCGTAGCGTTCAGCGAACACGATGATCAGCCAAGGCGCTTGAGTCAGATGCGGCTTCGACGGGTTGGTGCCGATCGGTTCAAGCGCCCTGATCCATTCATCGCCGCCACCGCCGGCGTAGAATGCGCGTTCCTCTGTCTCGGCGGCGGCGCGCATACATTGTTTGGCCGTGGCATCGGCAATAGCGACGAAGTGCCAGGGCTGGTGATTGGCGCCGCTAGGCGCCGTGGCCGCCGTCGCAATGCAGTCCTGAATCACTTCGAAGGCCACCGGCCGGTCGCTGTAGTCCCGGACACTGTGCCGGTTGCGCATCAACGCCAGGAAGTCGCGCGTGTCAGCCTGCATAGCGGCGTCGCTCTTGGCATGCCGGAACGGCAAGGGCAACGGCGCGTATTCAAGCATTGACTGGACGATCATGGTGCTCATCCTGTTCGACAACGTCGATTAATGCTCGCATTCTCTGGCTCGGAGTTCAACGCTGCGGGCAAAGGAATTGCTATGCTGAAAGGTCTCTCTCCGTTGCTCAGCGCCGACCTGTTATGGGCGCTGAAGACCATGGGGCACGGCGAGGATGTTCTCGTCTGCGACAGCAATCATCCGGCTGGCACGATCGCTAAGCAGACGGTCAGCGGCCGCATCATCGAGATGCCGGGCGCTGACCTGCCGGCCGCCGTCAGGGCGATCCTCAGCGTGTTCCCGTTGGACACCTATGTCGAGGCGCCGCTGACGCGCATGGAAGTGGTTGGGAACTCGGCCGAACTGCTGCCGATGCATCTGGAAATTCAAGCGCTGTGTATCGCTGCAGAGGGCCGGCCGATCACCATGGCGCCGCTGGAACGCTTCGCGTTCTATGAGGCAGCTGCCAAGGCCTTCATCGTCGTGCGCACTTCCGAGTTCCGGCCCTATGGCTGCTTCCTGTTCAAGAAGGGCGTGATCTTCCCGTGAGGGAGTATCCGCAAGATGTAGGGTGGGTTGCGGCCGAGGCCTAGCCCACCCGACGAAGCGCCCCTTCGAGCCAGCGTTGTTGGTACTGCGCCAGCCCCTCGACTTGCGCCGCTGCGATCGCCCGTAGGTCCAGATCGGTGCGCGGCAAGCTGGCGGGTGCGCTGATGCGGGCGAGTAGCGCTGCACCAGCGGCAGTCCCCTCGTCGAGGTCGGAGGCCAGCACGGCGCGCTCGGGGAACAGTGCCGCTAGAATTGCAAGGTAACTGATGTTGCGCGTGAACGGACCATCAACAATGATGGCGCCTGTGCCGCGCACTGCGGCAATCGACTGGGCCGTCATCAGCGCACAATACAACGTCGCAAGGCTGGCGCGCTCGGCCAACGTGGACGCAGCCGGGCCCTCGATCCGGCCCTCGCCCTCGGTCCCCGGCATCGGGCCGCCTGACGCCGTGAACGAGGGTAGAGCAAACGTGCCGCGCGCAATGAGAACAGCGACGGTAGTGAGATCGGCGGCGGCGGGATCAGCGCTCTCGGCAACCAGCTCGAACTCACGCCCGCCCATGAACCGGCAACTTGCGACCGGCCGCCCAAACACGTCGGTGTTCGTCACTGTGTCGCGTGCCGGATCGAGCTGATGGATGTCGGCGCCCGGCGCAAAGCCAATGATCCAGGTGCCAGTCGACAGCAGAGTGAAGTCGCGCAGCTCGCCAGCGAGGTAGCGCAGATAGTTGGCGTTCGAATCATGCACACCAGCGCGCACCCGGCCCGCGCCCTGGAAACCAGCAAGGCGCATGGCGGGCGTCAGCGCGCCGACGACGTCCCAGGCCTTGGCCATAGGTGCCATCAAATGATCCCAGCCAAGCGCCCGCGCGATTGACGAACTCCGGTTGTGCGCCACATCCCATAGCTGTGACTGCGCGCCCAGGGTTGTTACTTCGCTGACGCGGACGCCGCTCAGGCGGTAAGCAACGTATTGCGCCAGAGGCAAGAAGTGCTGCGTCTGATTGAATTGACTGCGAAACCTCGTCTCTTGCCAATACAATTGCAGGCCGAGACACAAGGCCAGCGGCGCAACTGGACAAAATACCTCCGTGAACGCCGGCGCTTGCGCCAGGTAAGCTGCCCGGACGTCCGGCGGTGGCTCGGCTGTATAGTCCATGATCGGCAATGCGAGATCGCCGCTAGCTTTTAGCAGCGCCAGCGCCGAGCCGTGTGCCGATGGCACGATCGCATCAATTGGCAGGATGCCGTCCAACTCTGCGAGCGCGCCCGGCAAAAACGCGCAAAATGGTTCCGGGTCGATCGCGGCATAGGGCGGTGCGGGCCGGTGGGCGGAAGCGGTCCGCCGCGCCGCGATCAGCGCGCCAGCAGCGTCGAACAATAGCACCTTGCTGTTGGTGGCCCCCATATCGACAACGGCGATGCCGCGCGGTTCCGTGCCCATGTCGCACCCCAGCATCCCGTCAATCGCCTCAGGTGCCAGGAGTGTGTGGCGGCGCTTGCTGGAATGCAATCAGCCGCATGCAGCTCAGCCGTTTTTTGCTTCCGCCACGATCGTGCTGACCGGCGCTCGCGACATCAGCTCATCGATACGCGCGAGCTCACGCTGGAAGTCGGACAGCGCCTTAGCGCTCAACTGCCGCTCGCGCGGCACATGGATTGTCATCGGGTCAACGAAGCCACGGTTGATCAGCACTTCAAAGTGCAGATGCGGCCCTGATGACAGGCCCGTGGAACCGACATAACCGATCACCTGCCCTTGCGTCACCTTGGAGCCAACACCGAGGCCCGGTTGGTAACGCGATTGATGCGAGTATGCGGTCTGATAGCCGTTGGCGTGGCGGATGCGCGTGTAGTTGCCGTTGCCGCCCTTGCGGCCGAGTTCCTCGATCACTCCGTTGCCTGCGGCCAGGATCGGTGTGCCGCTCGCCGATGACCAGTCCGTCCCGGTGTGCATTTTGCGGACTTTGAGCAGCGGATGCAGGCGGAAACCGAAGCCTGACGTGAACCGCACGTCGTTGCCGCGTATCGGCTTGCGTAACAGGAACTTGCGGGCATTGCTGCCTTCAGCATCAAAATAGTCGATGCCGCCCTCCGGTAGCCGGAAACGATAGAACCGCCGTGTTTCGCCACCAACTGTCAAGGACATGAACAGCAGGTCACGCGGCGCGATCGACGTGCCACTTTGCGTGATAATCTCGGAATTGCCCTCGCCTTCAAGATCATAAAACACTTCAAAGCCATCGCCGGGACTGACCCGCCGCTTAAAGTCCGTGTCATAGGCAAACGTCTTCAACATGGTGGTGATCATCGGCGCCGGCAGGCCCTGCACCAGGGCTGAGCGATAGAAGCTGGTGTAGAGATTGGTCGGTTGGTCAGCGAATGCCGCGTTGTTGATCGAGGTCAAGGCCGGCGTCCGGCTCGCGACGAAAGCGCCAGCCGAGTTGCGGGCGACAGTCAAAATGTGCTCACCGGCTTCACCAAAAACGCTCACGGCGAACAGTTCGGCGGTATCGCCATCGGCCGATGGTGCCATCGTCAGGCGGATGTTTTGGCCCGGCAAGACAAGTTCGGAGCCGAGCTCCGCACGGCCGATCTGAGCAATTTCGCGGCCCTGCCAAGCCTGGACGCCATTTTGCACGAGCGTGTCAATCAGTTTGCCCGGGGCGCCAATCTCAACCACGCGCACCTGTCCGCTGCTGTTGCCCTCCGTCTCACCAGGGTCAATGCGGTTCTTTGCTAAGACGATCGTTGCTGGGGCGGGCGCATTGGTACCGTCACTCGCACTGTTTCCGGCAATCGCTGCCGATGAATCAGCGCCAGACCCTACGATAGCTGGCGCAACGTCGTCGGAGGGCGTGCCACCGTCGATTTGATCCTTGACGATTGCCGCGACATCGCTGTCGCTCAACTCTTGGCCATCGTCTGTTGGCAGCACGCCGCCCGCCAGATCGACCACGCTTATCTTAATCTTGGCAGCGCCACCGCGCGTCGCATCCGCCGAGGCCGGCGCGAAAAGGGTCAAGGGATTGAACGACGGGATCGATGCGTCCTGCGCACCCCCGGCGTTCGAAAGCCGGGCAACGACGCGGACATAGGGCTTGATGCTGATAAACGTGCGTGCGTCCTTCTGCTGCTGAACGCTGTCGTGAATTATGTTGCGCGTGGTTAGGCCGGACGCGACCACCAGCAGCCGATCGGTCTTGCCAGTGACGGTGCGGACAGCGGGTGTTTGCGAGATCGGAGTTTGGATGTCGATGCGGACAGTATTACGCATCACCTCAAGCAGGCTGGTGCCGCTGCCATTCTCTCCAGAACCGTCTGGTTCCATCGACCCATAGAGAACCAGGCCGAACGCCACGGCGGCGACGCCAGCCGCAAGGCAGGTGCTCACCAGCCAGCGCAGCCGCGTGCCGGTTCTCAGGTCAGGGTGGTCCGACACGTAGACGCTGCGCGTGGCGCGGCGCACTTCGGGCAGGTTGATGGCGGGCGCTGACCGGCGGCCACTCTTGGGAACAAGAGCCCGCCCGCGTCCACTGATGGTTGTCAGCCGTTTCGCCACGCCATGCGCTCCAATCGTCCCCGGACAGCGACATTCTACGACAGTCAATGGCCGGCGCAGTAGCGCCAAGCCAATCGCGAAGGCAGCGGCGGCGTTGCCGGTGGCGTCTGCGCTGCTGCAAACCACCATGCCTTCACGGCGGGTTTGTGACCGCTCCCATTCAGGGTGGCGGTAAGTTTCCATTGCGAATCATATCGTTGCGCGGTCAAATGTGTGACTGATGGATGACAGTTTATCCACAGCGCGAAAGCGCGTGCGATTTTTCTGAATTTGGTCGTTGACACCGTGGGGGCGTATCTGGTTTATAACTCTCACTGCGGCGGCGACATGATCGCTCGCCGGCCTCCGGGCCGCAAAATTCTGGAACAGACTTAGGGTGATAAGCCGGGAAACCGGAAGATCGCCTGTCGGTTCTACCAAGCTCACAGCTTTGGCTGGCGGGTTGAGGATTTTGTGCGCCGAGGCATGCTCTTTGACAAGTTAATATGAAGAAAGAGAAACGCAGGCGGCGGAGCTGTTCGCGAGACCACGAGAAATCGTGGGGATCAAGACAACTCTGGACGCTAAACGTTTCTCCCAATCACCATTGAATTCCGAGCTACCGCAAGGTGGCGAGGGTTCACAAGTGATAGGGAACCCGTGACGCAAGTCGTAGCATTTTCACGCAAGTGAGATGTTGAGACAATTCCAGATCAAGCTTGAAACTTGAGAGTTTGATCCTGGCTCAGAACGAACGCTGGCGGCAGGCCTAACACATGCAAGTCGAACGCTCCGCAAGGAGAGTGGCAGACGGGTGAGTAACGCGTGGGAAACTACCCAGAAGTACGGAATAGCCTACCGAAAGGTGGAATAATACCGTATACGCCCGTAAGGGGAAAGATTT
Source organism: Hyphomicrobiaceae bacterium (assembly GCA_031402115.1). Taxonomy (GTDB): domain Bacteria; phylum Pseudomonadota; class Alphaproteobacteria; order Rhizobiales; family Hyphomicrobiaceae; genus JANNSA01. Next base: position 14,773 of record JANNSA010000686.1, read on the forward strand.
ATCGCTTTTGGAGGTGCCCGCGTCGGATTAGCTAGTTGGTAGGGTAAAAGCCTACCAAGGCAACGATCCGTAGCTGGTCTGAGAGGATGACCAGCCACACTGGGACTGAGACACGGCCCAGACTCCTACGGGAGGCAGCAGTGGGGAATATTGGACAATGGGCGAAAGCCTGATCCAGCCATGCCGCGTGAGTGAAGAAGGCC
>JANNSA010000687.1:0-2453 GCA_031402115.1 Hyphomicrobiaceae bacterium
CGACCAGGGCCAGCTCTCGGGCGTCTTGACCAGCCGCGCCCGCAGCGGATTAAGCTCGACATAGCGCACCGCCGCGATCGTATGCGCGTCGTCGAGCGGGAACGAGTGAAACCGCTCCTGCCACAAATGCCCGCGCCAGCCTTCGCGCTGATTAATGGCGGTGGTGTAGCGCCGGTGCGCCTCGGCCAGCGCCCGGCGCAAGCCATCCGGGTCGGCCGGCACGACGACGAGATGCACATGGTTGGGCATCAGGCACCAGGCCAGCACCGCCACGCCCGCCTTGCGGCACCCCTCGGCGATCAAGTCGCGGTACAGCCCATAATCCGCCTCGCCGAAGAACACAGCCAGCCGCCGGTTGCCCCGCTGCGTCACGTGATGGGCCACATCGGGAATAACAACACGGGCAAGACGGGTCATGGCAATGGGTGTAGTCGATGGCGGAGGCGTGCGGCAAGGAGAATAGGATACTGTCTCTGATTGTCTCGCAGATTATCTCGAAGATCAATAGTATACTGTCCCTAATTATGCACTGATTATGCTGATTATGTGCTGCAATCTGGCGCGCGGCCAACACATCTTTGGTGCATGTGAAGCAATGCGCAAACAGCGCGAACGCCCGCACCGGCCCGGCTGGCAGGTCCAGCCGCGCGGCGAGCGCGTGGCCGCCACTGCCAGCAAACACCGCGCGGAGCACACTCGGATGGCTCATGGTTTGTGCCCATATCGATACTGACCTGCCTTGCGACCTTGGCACGGCCTGCGATCACGGTGCTGTAGATCTTGCGTGAACGGAACGCGAGTGCCGGTCACGCAATCCTGCACTGGCGATGCTTGCGTTGTTCTCGACAGGTTCAAGGCGGTACTGTTACATGCAGGGCTGTTGCCGGGGCCAAAGGCTGAAAGCAGCAGCCATTTTCTTCTTTGGACATCCTGCCATGCCGAGAATTGCGCTGATCGCCACGATCATGCTTGCCGTATCCGGCGCTGGACCAGCCTATGCTGATTGCGATGCCCGTCTTGGGCCTGGCGTCGATTGGTCGGGTTGCGATAAATACAAGATCGTGCTCGCCGGCAGGGATTTGTCTGATGCCAAATTCAGCCGGATCGAGCTGAGCCGCGGCGACCTCCAGGGCGCCAACTTGGCCCGCGCCGATTTCACGGAAGCTTCATTGTCGCGCGTTCGCTTCAGCAAAGCGAACCTTTCAGGTGCCAACCTCACCAAGGCTGCACTGGATCGCTGCGATATGTCGAATGCCGATCTGACGGGCGCGATCCTGATCAAGGCTGAGCTACACCGGTCCAATCTTACGGGGAGCAGCTTGGCGGGTGCGACGCTGACTTTGGCAGAACTCGGCAGGGCGAAACTGCCAAAAGCAGATTTGAGCAACGCCAAATTCGATGGCGCAGATTTGGCCCGCGCGGATCTGCGGATGGCCATTTTCGCAGGCACCGACCTGACAGGTGCTGATTTGTACCTTACCCGGATTACTGGAACTGATCTGTCAACCGCGATCGGACTGTCACAGGCACAAGTGGATCGAGCCTGCGGTGACACCACGACGCGTTTGCCCGCAGGACTTACCGCCCCAACCGCTTGGCCATGTACGTTCGACGAAGACGCTCCGTAACGGACCGGGACCGTCTGACCGTAAGACACAAGAAGCCTATGACAACAGGTTTCCCGACGCCGCACTGAAACAGATATCGAGATCACTGCGATCCGGAACCCTCAAGATGGTCCCTTCACCTAGCCTGAACTGTTCACGAGGCTGTGCAGATTGAAGTGGAGCGCGGCGACTAAGCCGTTGGTTGGACTTATGATTTTGTTGCCTAGACAGGATTGTTCACCCGCCGAGGAGCCGCACGCTCACTATGGTTGAGATTACGTCTTGGCTCCCCGGCCCATCACCCGTTGCGGGTAAGTCGCACACAGCTCCGTTTGACGGCGGCCGGTCGTCGTCGGATGGTGGCGTCATCGTCTTGCGCGAGATCGCTCAGCGGCTAATTTTGGCGCGGACGATGACCGCGCAGCTGCGCGATCGCCGCGATCCTGATCGGATCTTGCACAGCGATGCCGATATGGCCCTGGCGCGCATGCTAATGATTGAGAGACTTTCAGGACAGCATAGAGAGACTTTCGGACTTTCAGGACAGTATACCTATTCTTCGAAAACCAGCAGTTTAGAAATACAGGGACAGTATACATATTTTCCCACCGGCTTCACCGCCTTTGGACCACCCGGCGGTGAGAAAACGCGGTGAGAAAACGGGGACAGTATACCTATTCTTCTGCCGGCTTCACCGCCTTTGGGCGGCCGGGCGGCTTGGCGGCGAGCGGCCGGCCTGACAGGGCCTCGAGCCGCGCGACGAAGCCGGCGTCGCCGAGCGGGCGGCCGGTGCGCTCGTGCTGGCGCAACGCCGCGGCGTTGGCGTCGCTCAGACCCGTCGCCAGG
>JANNSA010000688.1:0-1744 GCA_031402115.1 Hyphomicrobiaceae bacterium
GCGTGATGGCGTCCATGCCCGTTGCCGCTGTCAACACAGGCGGCAGACCCAGCGTCAATTCCGGATCGCAGATCGCGCGTTTTGGGATCAGATGCGGCGAGATGATGCCAAGCTTGCGGCCGTCATTGAGCGTGATCAGCGCGGCGCGGCCGACTTCGGAGCCGGTGCCAGCGGTTGTCGGGATGGCGATCAAGGGCGCGACGGCGGCGGTGATCCGGGGCAGGCCGCCAAGGATCACGGCGTAATCCGCGAGCCGGCCCGGATGCGTCGCTAACAGCGCCACGGCCTTTCCGAGATCAAGGGGCGAACCACCGCCGATGGCAACGACGCTATCGCAACGCTCATCACGGTAGATCATCAATGCCGCCTGCACGGCCGCCTCGGTTGGGTTGCTGGGGACGTCGAGGAACCGGGGCGCACCAGCCAGCGACGGCGCGGCTGCTACCAATTGGCCGATCAACCCGGCGCGCGCCACGCCGTGATCACTGACCACCAGCGGCCGCCTCATGCCGAGCTCCGCGAGATCGCCGGGCAACGCCGCCAGTGCGCCCTCAGCCAGCCGGATGGTCGTGAGATAGGAGATGAGGCTCATACGCCGGTTCCGTCGTTGCTCGCGCTCTCGGCTGAAGTCAGCGTCCCAGACAAGGGTGCCATGCCCGGTACGCCCTTGTCACTGATGGCGGTCCGGCATGTTTCTGCGTGGATTTTGCAAGCGGACTGGCAATCGTATAGATTAGCAGTGGTTCGGAACTCATAGAGGAGGCCAAACATGGCCCCTGGCTCACAAACATCGACGAAACAAGTGGCTGCGAACGATCTGGGCCGTGTCGATCCGGTTTGGGATCGCGTGCGCGTTGAGGCGGAAGTGGCGATGCGGCAGGAACCGGCGATGGGGGGGTTTATGTATGCAACCATCCTGCATCATAACCGGCTGGAAGACGCGGTCGTGCACCGGTTGTCGCAGCGGCTGACGCATCCGGATGTCGACGCTGGCTTGCTGTCGGATATCTTCGACGAGCTGTTGCAAGCGGAACCAACGCTGGGCGACATGTTCCGCGCTGACCTGATCGCTGTGTTCGACCGTGACCCGGCATGCACACGGCTGCTTGAGCCCTTGTTATATTTCAAGGGCTTCCACGGCTTGCAGGTGCACCGCTTTGCGCATCTGCTGCTCAAGGCGGGCCGACGCGACATCGCGCTGTATCTGCAAAGCCAAGCCAGCCGTGTGTTCGCCATGGACATCAATCCGGCGGCCCGGATCGGGCGCGGCATCTTCATTGATCACGGTCACGCGCTGGTGATCGGCGAAACAGCGGTGGTGGGTGACAACGTTTCCATGCTGCACGGCGTGACGCTCGGCGGTACCGGCAAGGAAACTGGTGACCGGCATCCCAAGATCGGTGACGGCGTGCTGATTGGCGCTGGCGCCAAGGTACTCGGCAACATCACGATTGGCCATTGTTCGCGGGTCGCGGCTGGTTCGGTCGTGCTGACGGATGTACCGCCACGCAAGACCGTGGCTGGCGTGCCGGCGCGCATTGTCGGTGATGCCGCCTGCCAGGAGCCGTCGCGGACGATGGACCACCGCCTCGCCGACCTGCCGCCGGGCGCTGCAGAGTGAGGCGCTGCGGCATAGGCTGCCCCCCAGGGCAATTCAATTCTTGCGCCGACATTCGCAAAGTAGGGGCGCGCCGCAGCGCGCCCTTTGTGCAACGGTCTCCGGCGCCGCGTTTGTCGCACGAAG
>JANNSA010000689.1:0-5825 GCA_031402115.1 Hyphomicrobiaceae bacterium
CGACCAGGGCCAGCTCTCGGGCGTCTTGACCAGCCGCGCCCGCAGCGGATTAAGCTCGACATAGCGCACCGCCGCGATCGTATGCGCGTCGTCGAGCGGGAACGAGTGAAACCGCTCCTGCCACAAATGCCCGCGCCAGCCCTCGCGCCGATTGATGGCGGTGGTGTAGCGCCGGTGCGCCTCGGCCAGGGCACGCCGCAAGCCACCCGGGTCGGCCGGCACGACGACGAGATGCACATGGTTCGGCATCAGGCACCAGGCCAGCACCGCCACACCCGCTTTGCGGCACCCCTCGGCGATCAAGTCGCGGTACAGCCCATAATCCGCCTCTCCGAAGAACACAGCCAGCCGCCGGTTGCCCCGCTGCGTCACGTGATGGGCCACATCGGGAATAACAACGCGCGCAAGTCGGGTCATGGCAATGGGTGTAGTCGATGGCGGAGGCGTGCGGCAAGGAGAATAGGATACTGTCTCTGATTGTCTCCGTGCGGCAAGGAGAATAGGATACTGTCCCTGATTATCCTGACAATAGTATACTGTTCCTGATTAGTTCAGCTGATTCAGATTATTTAGAAGAGAAATAATATACTGTCCCTGATTATTTGCCCTGATTATTTGATTATTTCTGTGTGCCTCGCCACCTCGTCAACATCAGACAAAATGATCGGCGCCGGTCGTGCGCGCGGGCTCGCCGCATTTCTTCGATCGCGAACTCTGGGTTCCAGATGAGCGATCCGTAAGCAAAACTCCAAAGCGGGTCCTGGTCACGATCGCGGAGCAGTGTTTCCGCCATTTGGGCAAATTCGGCATCCATGTGCTCGCTGGTGCCCGGCTCCGGGCCTGGATCGGGTTCGGCCCACTCCACCAGAGCGACGAGTTCCGCGGTGAGATCCATTCTTTCCTCACAAGCCTGTTGCGCGCCTGTAACCTGTCCGCTCAGGCTGCCGGTGCTCTCTAAGCGCGCCCTCGACCCGACCTGATCGTCGATACTCGCGGGAGTGCTACCGACAACGGCGCGGGCCGGCGGGCGCAGATACAGCCCGACGATGTCGGTGACCTTTTCCTCGAACATCGGGTCGTTGGAGACCTTGAAGGTTCGCGTCAAATGCGGTTTCAATTGAGCTTCGGCCCAGATGCGCTGCACGCTGCGGTGGCTGATCCCGACTTCGGCGGCCATCGTGCGGGCGCTCCAATGCGTGGCGTCGACCGGGGTTTCGCTTGCCGTCTTGACCAGCACGCGCCGCTTGATGGCCTGGGTCAGCGGCTTCCTGCCCGGCGGCCGCGTCTTGTCCCGCAACAGTCCCGCGACACCCTCCGCAGCGAACCGCTCCTGCCAGCGCCACACGCACGGCTTCGACTTGCCCGTCAGCCTGCACACTGCCTTGACGGCGTGCCCGTCCGCCGTCGCCAAGACAATTCGAGCGCGCCAGACCACTTTGGCCTGGGTATTGCGATCGGCGATCAAAGCGTTCAATTTCGCCCGATCCGCGTCCGTCACGACAAGGGCTGTTTTCATTTCCGCCCCATGGCTGATTTGCTCAGACAAGGGAACCCCCTGTCAGCGCCAGAACAGTAGCCCCAGTAAAACCGTACACAACAAAAGGTTGTGGATAACTTGGGCGGGCGTTCCACGAGGATAAAGCCCCCCGTATTGGTCCTACATCCCTTCCCTGCTCCCGCGTTGCGGGTGGGCGGGTCGGGTCGAAGCTTGTCCAGCCAGTGCCGATGGCCCCGTCTTGATCCTAGAAATAGCGTTTGAAATCGGCGCGGCCGTGCAGGACGCGGGCGATCAGAATGTAATCGGGATTGAGCGTGTAGAAAATAACGTGAGACTTGTGCCCGAAGCGGTAAAGACCGTCGCGCAAATCGTAGGTGGGCAGTCCCATGCGCGGAAACAGGGCAAGCAATTCGAACGTGCATTCAAGACTGGTGGTGTAGGTGATGACCTGCCGGACGCCGAAGTTTGCGAGGGTATATCGAGCAATGTCTTCTAGAGCATCGTGCGTTTAATTGGCTGCGTCGCCGGCGTGCGTGAACAGGTTGCGGCATTCGCGGGGGTGCGAACAAGGAGCAGCTATCGCCGACGGCATGCCACAAGGCGTCGTACGTGCGGGCGCCGGCCTTGCGCAGATGCGCCTTCAGTTTAGCGAAGGCCATCTCGATCGGGTTGAGGTCGGGCGAACAGGCGGCCAGGCACAGGAACCCGGCGCCGCAGGCCTTCAGCGCCGCTGCCGCGCTCGCTGACTTGTGGACCTGGAGAGCGTCCAGGATGACGACATCGCCAGCGGTGAGTGTCGGCGCCAATTGCGTCTCGATGTCGGTGTCGAAGGCGGCGCGATCCATGGCGCCGTTGATCAGCCATGGTGCCGTCAACCCGTGACAGCGCAGACCGGCAAACAAGGTCTGAGTATGCCAGTGACCGAACGGCGCCGTGCCCAGCAGCCGTTCGCCACCATGTCCTGGCTTTGTCAGCAAGCGCTATTGCTTTAAGCGCCAAAGAACGTCCGGGCCAGAATGCCGACCACGGTGCTGAAAGAACGGACAACTTCGACCGGCAAATTCTGCCCGGTGAACGTGCCAGTCGCGTCGATTTCCGAGGCGACCTTGTCCGTCGCGCCGTCGACAACGACGTTAACATAGGCACTTTCTTTCATGATGATCTGCCCGCTGATGCCATCGGCAGCAGCAAACACATCTTGATCGCCTTCCGGCACGGCAAACAAAGCCTCATCGTTCGCCGCCGCAGCAGACGGCAAAGCCAGCACCAGATCGTACTGCTTCTGGTTTTCAATATTTGGCGTTGACGTCAAAGGCATATTGCCCTTGAGGACAAAATCTTTGCTATTGCATTTTGCCGTGACGTTGATGAACCAGGATGTCGTCTGATAAGAATAGACCATATCGCCATTCCACACGCAGCCTTTATCAGAAGGTAAGCCACCTGATGGCACGGTGAAATTATTGAACTGAACCGTATCGACACGTTCGTCGATCAAGCCGGTTTCTTTCTTCTTGATGTTCTTTAGGATTGTTTCGCGCAGCAGGCTGGCGCCATTTGACGGCACCTCAGGCTTCAGCATCATGGCGCCGGTAAAGTTAGTGCTGGATGCGGGCACTTTACCAAGCGCCAAATAGTTCACCGTGAGAGTTCCGCCGTCTGTGAAGCCGTCCGGTTTCACGACCCAGCCGCCGGCATATTGCGTCCGCGGCAGTTTCTGGCTGTTGGCCGGATTGATGAGCAAGCCATTGCCGGTCACAGCGCAAGACTCTGCTTGCCCTGAGATCAGGCCCGTTTTGGCAGCCTGGCACGTGATCTTGAGACTGGATTCGACCTGCTTGTCATTCAAACCGACTGTGAACGTGTCTTTGTTGGCAGCATCGCGCAGCGATGGCATCGACGCTTTCATCGTAAAGTTGACCGTGTCGGCAGCGGCCGCAGCCGATGTCAGCAAAACCGTGCCAGTGAGCAAAACGGTCGCAAGCTTGAGCATGATCGTGGGTTTCCTTTAGGCCAATGTAAGCTGCCGGCATCATCATCGACGCAACGCCCTGCGGTCAAACAGCATCGCTGCGTCTGCTGAAGCGCACACGCAACGCGCCATATAAGTAGTGTCAGAGTTTGGAATTTCAAATGACGTTGCTGGCCGGCTCAACCGTCCTGTTAAATCCGGCGCTAAACCCGGGCTAAACCTGGGACAGTGTACCAATTCTACTCTCAAAACCGCAATCAGCACTCCGGCGCACCTGCCGCCGGAGTGCCTGCCCGCCGCCCCTGAGCTACATCGGCTGGTTCCCCCACAGGTGTCGCACTTGATGCAGGTGCCGTTGCGGACGCGGGTGAAGTTGCCGCATTCGCCGCAGGATTCGCCGTCGTAGCCCTTGATGCGGGCAATGGCGCGGGCTGACGGCTTGGCTGGCGCCTCGCCGCTGGCATGGACGAGGCCGTACGCCACCGGTTCGGCGAGGGCGAGGTTGCCCATTACCGCCGGCATCGCGCCAGGACTTGATCCACCGCCCGTGCTGCTTGAAGCCATCGCCACCGCCATGTCCCGCAGCGCGCCGCCGCCACCGGTCGCCGCCTCACGCGGCATGATCCGGCCGACCATCTTGCCGCGAGCGAAGCCGTGGCCGACGACGCGCGCCGCTGGCATGTGGCGCGGTGCTGAAGGCTCGGCGCCGCCCGGTTCCAGTGCCTCGCCCATGGGCGCCACGTCGGTCTCAGACATCAGATCTTTGGGCTCGACATGCGCCAGGTCGTTGCGGCCGAGATAGGGCACCGCCAGCTCGCGGAAGAGGTAGTCGAGCACGCTGGTGGCGTTCTTGATAGTCTCGTTGCCTTGCACCAGGCCGGCTGGCTCGAAGCGGGTGAAAGTGAAGGCTTCCACATATTCGTCGAGCGGCACGCCGTATTGCAGGCCGAGCGAAATGGCGATGGCGAAATTGTTCATCAACGAGTGGAAGGCGGCGCCTTCCTTGTGCATGTCGATGAAGATCTCGCCGATGCGGCCGTCCTCGTCTTCGCCGGTTGTCAGGTAGACCTTGTGACCGCCGACCACGGCCTTCTGGCACATACGGGGATAGGGGGCAATACGGGGGCAAATACTCGGACAGTATACTAATTCCTCGACCGGAACTCACCCGGCTGTCGATCAGACGGGCACGCGGCAGCGGGTTCACGCAAAGAATAGATATACTGTCCCTGATTTCCCGGCATCGGCGCGCAAGGGCTCGGCGGCATGACCGCCGTGCTCGACGTCAAGCTGCGCACCTTCCCGACCCACGCGGCGTCCCTGCCGGTGACGCTGATCCCCAATTGCGCCGCGACGCGGCACGTCCATTTCCGGCTCGACGGGTCGGGACCGGCAACCTTCACCGCGCCAGACCTTTCCACTTGGCCAGACCTCGGCGATCACGCCGGCCCCGCCGCCCGCCGGGTCGATCTCGACCAGCTCAGCCGCGAGAGCGTCGCCGATTGGCAGGCCGGCGAGACGCTGCTCTTGTCCGGCACGCTCTACACCGGCCGCGACGCCGCCCACCGCCGGATGGCCGACCTCATCGCACGGGGCGAGCCGCTGCCGGTCGATCTGCGCGAAAAAGCGATCTACTACGTCGGCCCGGTCAGCGCCGTGCGCGACGAAGTGATCGGCCCCGCCGGCCCGACCACCGCGACCCGCATGGACCGCTACCTCCCCACGCTGCTGCCCGCCACCAGCCTCCGCGTGATGATCGGCAAAGCCGAGCGCGGCCCGGCCGCCGTGGCGGCCATCAAACAGAACGGCGCCGCCTATTTGATCGCCGTCGGCGGCGCCGCCTTCCTGGTGTCCCAGGCCATCCGCTCCGCCCGCGTGGTCGCCTGGCCCGACCTCGGCATGGAAGCAATCCACGAGCTTTCGGTGCGCGACATGCCGGTCGTGGTGGCGGTGGACCCGCGGGGGCGTTCCATCCACACGGAGGGGCCGGCCAAGTGGCGGGGGCGGTGAGCCGCGCTCAGATTCCGAACAAGGCACCGCACTACTAAAGCGGGGGCGACTGGTTATCAGGATCAGGTTCTACTTTTGTTCATCGAGATGATTGTCTATGATGCGCGGTACGGAGGAGCGAATCACCATGCGCATCGTTGCACTTTTCGCCGGCATCGGCGGTATGGAACGCGGGCTTCACGAAGCCGGCCATGAAACGATGTTGACCTGCGAAATCTGGGACCCGGCTGTCACAGTGCTCGGGGCGCAGTTTCCGCTCGTGACGAACTATCCTGACGTATCGTTATTAAAGTCCTTGCCTGCCAATACTGAACTGCTAACGGCTGGCTTTCCTTGCCAGGATCT
>JANNSA010000690.1:0-1917 GCA_031402115.1 Hyphomicrobiaceae bacterium
GGCAAATACGGTTAGTGCTAAGGAGTACAATGCATCGTTTCAAAGCCCAGCAAGCTTGGGTGCTTCATGCGGGAAAGCTGGAGGTAAATTTACAAAAGGACAGAATAGCTATTACTGTTCCTTCAAGAATGGGAACTTGAAGGAATGTGGCAAGTCGTCCAAGAAGTGCATCATTATTACTAAGGGCAACCCTTTGTGAAGCGGCGCGAAGTAGCACGGTGTTACGCGCCCCTCGTAGCGCTGGCGGTACCGGAACAGTCCTCGTGCAAACATCGCTGAAGTTGGCGACCTGTATCCTCGTCTGGCTTACCAGCGGTCAGCCAGGCTGGGCCGCGACGGCAGCCGACGCCTGCACCAGTGCTGCGGCGCGCTGCAACTGGCAATGCACCGATAAACAGCAGCCGGGCAGTCCGGAACTCTATGCATGCTTGCGCGTCTGCGAGAACCAGTTGAACTATTGCGTGGCGACATTGCCGCCCAACGTCAAGGGCTTGAGCGCCGACCCCGGCAAGCGCAAGACGTCCAAGAAGCCACCGCCTGGCAGCGCGCCACAAGCTGACACGAAGGTGCAATGACGATGGCGGCCGCACCTTCAATCGATCCAAGAAGGAGAGCTATTGTGCGTATTGTAAGACTATCTGGGATGATATTATTGGCTTTGCTTTTGTCGCAATTGCCCGCAGCGGCGAAACACAAGAACAAAGTCCTCGGTGGAGTGAACCTCGACCGCTATTGTGCGGCGGTGCATGGCAGCACTTCTAAGGCAATAATGATCGATAATACGGCGGGCGGTTGGCGATGCACGGTTAAAAACCAGGTAGTGTCGATTTCCGTCGAGCACGCTTGCCGGGTGCAATACGGCCGGAACAATGCAAAGGCTGTCGTGCGAAACACTGCTTGGGTCTGCATCCTACCCCACTAAAGATACTGGATTAGCGAGGCATGCCTAGTATCCCGGACCCAACGGATGCATCCTGGTTTCGTCATCCTCGACCCGTGTGCGCCCCTTGGCGCATCGCGCCGTCGGGGATCCAGCGCAAAGATGGCGCGTCAGCGACCGTGTCGGGTGGTATCAGAGGCAGCGGCCCTCAAAAGGGACAGACCGCCGGTGCCGGTGGAATCCGGCAAGAGGCCGTGTTCCGCCCTACGTGATAGCCTTTGCCAGTGCGGTGGCCAATGCGCGGTTTTCGATCTCCGTGCCGACCGTGATCCGGATCGCATCGCTCAATCCATAGCCCGTCATTGGCCGGACCAACAGACCCTGAGCGAGAAGCGCGCGGCCAGCGGCTGCGGCATCGCCGTTCGGGAAACTCACCATGAGAAAGTTGGCCGTGCCTGGCACCACGTGGAGGCCAAGTCCCGTCAGCGCGTGCGTCAGCGCCACCACCTCCCGCGCATTGTGCGCCACGGCGGCGGCGAGGTGCTCCTGGTCCGCCAGCGCGGCGATGCCGGCGGCCATCGCGGCTGCCGACACGTTGAACGGGCCGCGCATGCGGTCGAGCACATCGACCACCGCGGGTGGACCATAGGCGTAGCCGAGCCGCGCGCCAGCCAGGCCATAGGCTTTAGAGAATGTCTGCAGCATCAGCACGTTGCCAGCCTCGCGGACCAGCGCGGCGCCAGCCTCGTAGTCTGGGGCCAAGACGAATTCGGCATAGGCGGCGTCGAGCACCAGCAGCAAATTGGATGGTAGCGCGGCATGCAGCCGCCGCACCTCGGCGAACGGCAGGCAGGTGCCCGTCGGATTGTTGGGATTGGCCAGGAACAGCACGCGGGTGCGCGGGGTGATGGCGGCGATCAGCGCGTCAACATCGGCCGTGAAGTCGCGTTCCGGCACGGCAACCGGCGTCGCGCCTGCGCCCTGCACAGCGATGCGGTAGACCAGGAAACCCAGTTCGCTGAACAGGCCTTCGTCGC
>JANNSA010000691.1:0-9117 GCA_031402115.1 Hyphomicrobiaceae bacterium
GCCAATCACTCTTCCAAGCGCCAAGCCGCTGCTTCATTTCGCGCCGGAATTCATCGCGTCCCTGATATCCAAAGCCCATGCGACCACTCCAAAAGAGATACACCAGAAGTGCCAGGCCGATTGGCCAGAACACAATGAAGCCGACCACCAACAAGGCGATCCAGGCCGGTTTGCCGATGTCGTCGATCTTTGCCGCCAAGGCGGTCATGTCACCCTCCATGTTACGATCACTTACATCCCAGAACGTGGGCAGGGGGCCTCGAACTGTCAAGGCTGCAGGGTTAAAAATAGTTCAGGACTTCAGATGCCGCCTTTGGGCCGGCCGGCCATCCAGCGGCGCAGGTTCTCGGCCAAAGCGGTGGCGCGCTTGCCGGATTGTTCGCCGGCCGGATGCGGCTGAGCCGCCGGCGCTGGTTTGGGCGGGCGCGGCGCGGCCGTCGCAGCGCGCCGTTCGGCGGCTGGCTCACGCGCCAACTCCGTCAGGAAGCGGGGCGCATCGCCCCGGGCCAAATGCGGGGCCGCCTTGGCAATGCCGTCGAGCAGGGGTTCCAACCACGCGCGGTCGTCGCGCACGAAGTCGCTGAGCACCCAATGGTGCACCAATTCCTTGACGCCCGGATGGCCGATGCCGAGCCGCACCCGCTCAGTGTCGTTGCCGACCAGCGCGGAAATGGAACGTAGGCCATTGTGGCCGGCATTGCCGCCGCCATGCTTGACCCGCACTTTGCCGGGCGCTAGGTCGAGTTCATCGTGGAACACAATGATGTCGGCGATATCCATCTTGTGATACCGCGCCGCCTCGCCAACGGCCTTGCCGCTGTCGTTCATATAGGTTTCTGGCTTCAGCAGCAGGCACGCCTCGCCGCCCAGTTCGCCGCTCGCGACCATGCCCTGAAAGCGTTTTTTCCACGGGCCAAAGCCGTGCTCCAAGGCGATCACGTCGACCGCCATGAAGCCGATATTGTGCCGGTTGCGCGCGTATTTGGCGCCTGGATTGCCGAGCCCGACCAGGAGCTTCATCGGCGGCCTCCGTAGAAACTCGGGGTCAGGCACTTAGCCGCCCGCACGGTTCTCGCCGTATGGCATCTCTGCGCCGGGCGCATCAGTGCCTGACCCCGACTGCCTTACTTCTTTTTGGCGGCCGGTGCTTTTGCCGCCGCTGGCGCCTTAGCTCCTGCGGCCGCCGGAGCTGCCTTGGCGCCTGCTGCGCCGGCTGCCGGAGCTGCCGCCGCTACTGGTGCTGCCGCTGCAGCTGCCGCCGCCTCAGCCGCTTCCGCCTTTTCGTTGACCGCGCCGGCGATGGTGATCACCGTGAAGTCGCGATCCTTGATCACCGGTGTCGTGCCTGGCGGCAACTGGACCTGCGAGATGTGCACCGAGGCGCCGATCTCCAGGCCGTCCATGTCGACGTCGACATGGTCTGGGATCGCCTCAGCCGGGCAATATAAATCGATCTCGTGGCGCACCATATTGAGAGCGCCGCCGCGCTTAATACCGGGTGACTTGTCTTGATTGATGACGCGTACCGGAATGGCGACGCGGACCTTGGAGCCGACGGCAACGCGCTGGAAATCCACATGCGTGACGAAGTCGCGCACCGGATCAACCTGCACATCGCGCGGGATGACCTGGGTCTTCTTGCCAGCGACGTCGATCGTCATCAGCGTCGTCAGGAACCGGCCGGTCTGGTACTGCAACCACAATTCCTTGTAGGGCAACACGATCGGATCGGGGGCAGTTTTGTCACCATAGATGACGCCGGGGACGAGGCCCTGACGACGCAAGACCCGTGCGGCCCCCTTGCCGACACGATCGCGCGCCGTGGCCTTCAGTTCAATGGACTGTGCCATGGTTATCGCTTCTGTTTGAGTGCTGGAGTTCACCGCCCGAACGAGCAGGAACCGCCCCGATCACGAGCGCCACCTCCAGGGGTGTCGGAGCGCGCGTACCGGGACGGTGAACAGCATACAAGACCTGCGCGGTGACGGCAACCAGCAGCGCGGATCAGCGCGGTTTCAAGCCGTTGATGGCGAGATAGACGGAGTACAGCGAAGTCGTGCCGCAGATGAACAGGCGATTGAGCCGGGCGCCGCCAAAGGCGACATTGGCGACCAATTCGGGGATGCGGATGCGGCCGATCCTGGTGCCATCGGGGTCGTAGCAGTGCACGCCGTCGCCGGCACTGGTCCAGACGCGGCCCTGTTCGTCCAGCCGGAAGCCATCGAACAGTCCGGCCGAGCAGTCGGCGAAGACCACCGACTTGCCGAGTGTCCGGCCATCGCTCGCCACTTCGAGCCGGCGAATGTGTTTAGGGCCGTCGGCGCGATGCGAGGCGCCAGTATCAGCGACGTACAGGAACTTCTCGTCGGGCGAGAAGGCGATGCCGTTGGGCTTGTCGAAATCATCAGCGACGACAGTGATGGCGCCGGACTGGCCATCGATCCGGTAGACGTGGTTACCGCCGATCTCGCTGTCGGCGCGGCCACCCTCATAGTCGAATAGAATGCCGTAAGGCGGGTCGCTGAACCAGACCGAACCATCGGACTTTGCGACCAGATCGTTGGGCGAGTTCAGTCGCTTGCCCTCGAACCGGTCAGCCAGAACCGTGATGGACCCATCGTGTTCAGTGCGCGTGACGCGACGCGAGCCGTGCTCGCAAGTGATCAACCGGCCCTGCGCATCAACTGTGTTGCCGTTGGAATTGTTGGACGGCTGGCGGAACACCGACATGGACCCATCAGTCTCGTCAAAGCGGAGCATGCGATTGTTGGGAATGTCGGAGAACACCAGGTAGCGGCCGGCGGCGAACCAGGCCGGCCCCTCCGCCCAGCGCGACCCGGTCCACAGCCGTTCGACGCGGGCATGGCCGATCAGGCAGTCCTGGAAGCGCGGATCGAACACGTCATATCCGGTCCCATCCACCATTCCGAACCAGTGGTCAGCGTCGCTCATGGCGGTCTCCCGGTTGCGCTTTCGCCAGAGGCTAGCGCGGTTGCGGCCGGCCGTCATCCCGGTAGCCGGGAATTACCCGGGCGTTCCGCGCCACGCTAACCACGGCACGAAACTTGCTTGAGTAGATAATGCGCGCGCCTGGGTTGCGCGCATGACAGCACGCGAGGGGGCGATCATTTGTATTACGACGCCTCAACCGCGTTGCCGCCGCCAGCCAGGATCGCACACGTGCTCAAGCGCGCTTATCAGCCGCCGAGACCGCGCGAAACCCCGCACTGGCTGCGCGTAGCGGGAATCGTACTACTCACGGCGGGTGTCGGCGCTACAACTTACGGCGCTTGGCTGGATGCGCGGACCGTCGTGCAGGCGGAGCAGGCCAAGCTGGCGGCGCACGCGTTCGACCGCGAACCGTTCTGGCCACTCGGCGCCGACGCGCTGAAGAAGTCGATGGCGCGCCGCGGTGGCTGGTACCCAGGCTAAGGGCACTTCGAACAATGCATCGGCAAACTGGGTTGCGACTGGGTAGGGTGCGAAAGGCCTTCTGCAGGCCGTATCGCGCCGCAACGGGCCGTGGGCGCCAGCCTCTGGTGCGGTACCGCGAAGACGCCTTTCGCATTTGACGCCGCCGCACAACCGCATTCGAAGTGAGTCACGGGTTGTGCTGAATGTCCTTGCCCTAACCGGCGCTGAAGCACCCCTCACGGCGAAGTCGACGAGGCCTTCCAGCCTTTGGTGTGCAATTGCTGGGTTGTCACCAGGAAGGTGCGGTGGTCCATCTCGCCCATCGTCATATCGAAAGTCAGCGGCTTGGGCGGGCTGACCATGAAGCTGTCAATGAAGCCCAGGGTTTCCGGCCACGCAGTTTGCACCGTCAGTTTGAAGCGGAACTCGCCACCCTGCTGATCGGTGATCTGCATGACTTTTTCGTCGTCTCGCGGATAGAACAGGACGCTCTGGCTGGAGCTGGACTTGCCAGCCAGCGTGATCGGGGCGAATGGCGAAAACGCGAAGGCGCGGGCGCTATCCATGGTCCAGCGGCCAACATCGGAAGCAAAGAATCGTTTGGTTTCCTTGCTGCGCAGATTGGTAACCTCCAGGTCCATGGCCAGCACGGTACCCGAGCGCGCGCCGAGATTGGACACGCTGACGGGTATGCCAAACACCTCAAAGATGCTGTTCTGATAGGGTGACGAGTATTGGATCACCGGCGGCACAAAGACGTGGAGCTCGGGCCGCCGCAGCGATGTTTCATAAACCGAATAGGCCGAGAACAGCAGCGCCACCGCCGAGGCAATCGCGGTGAACAGTCCGCCCGCCATGCCGCGCGTCGCCTCCGCGCCGCGCCCCATCGCGTCTGCCGTATCGATCATCCGCCCAGTCACCTGATGTTTGCCGAACCACGCCATGGTCACCCTCAATGCCGTCACGCCGCCATCTGCCAGATTAGGCAGGAAGGCGGCGGAGGTAGGGCGGAAGTGGCCGCTGGCCGCATTCCGCCGAGGCACCAGGCAGCGCCCGCGTCCGGCCGCGCCTTGCCGACATCACCGGTTGTGCCGTGGAAGGGCGGAACAAGGCCAGAGGCCTATTCCGCCCGACGTTTTGCCGTCCCCGGGCGACGTCATGCCTACAGCGTCTTCTTGCGCTGCTGGATGGCCATGAAGGTGTCAAAGGTGTAGTCCGGCACCTGCAGCCACAGATACTGATCAGCGCGGAACGCTTTCAGCGCGCCATAGATCTTCTTCCAGGCCGGGTTCTTAGCGTCCAGATCCACGTAGGTTTCGTTGGCGGCCTTGAAGCTGGCCTCCATCACGTCTTGCGGGAATGGCGCCAGCTTGGCGCCATTGCCGACGCATTGCTTCAGCGCCGCCGGGTTGAGCGCGTCATACTTCGCCAGCATCCATTCATTCGAAGCGGCGGCAGCAGCTGTCGCGATCGCCTGATAGGCCTTCGGCAGTTCAGCCCATTTCTGCTTGTTGAACATGAAGTGCAGCATCGCGCCGCCCTCCCACCAGCCGGGATAATAGTAGTATGGTGCCACTTTGTAGAAGCCGAGCTTGAAGTCGTCATAGGGGCCAACCCACTCGGCGGCGTCGATCGCGCCCTTCTCCAGGTCGGGGTAAATCTGGTTGCCGGGGATCTGTTTCGGCACCACGCCGATCTTTGAGATGACGCTGCCGCCGAAGCCGCCGATGCGCATCTGCACGCCTTGCAGATCCGCCACCGACTTGATTTCCTTGCGGAACCAGCCGCCCATCTGCGCACCGGTGTTGCCGCCGGGCAGCGCGTAAATGTTGGCGCTGGCGTAGAACTCATTCATCAGGTCGAGGCCGCCGCCATGGTACATCCAGGCGTTCTGCATGCGCGCGTTGAGCCCGAACGGGATCGCCGTGCCGATCGCCCAGGTCGGGTCCTTACCCCAGTAATAGTATGACGCCGTGTGGCACATCTCGACGGTATTGTCGGTAACCTTGTCGGCCGCCTGCAAACCGTTGACCAGTTCGCCGGCCGGAAACACCAGGATCTGAAACTTGTTGTCAGTCATCTCGGCGACGATCTTGGCGAAATGCTCTGCGGCGCCAAAGATCGTGTCGAGCGCCTTCGGGAAACTCGACGTCAGCCGCCACTTGATGCTGGGCGCACTCTGCGCAATCGCCGGCGCCGCAACGGTCGCAGCCGCGACACCAGCGCTGGCGACGCCCGCACCCTTGATCAGTGCGCGGCGGTTCAGGTTCTTGGTCATCTAGTCCTCCCTGTTTCTTGTGCCCGACAGTGAGCGGCCAAAAGAAGCAGCGTCAAGTGTCTTAGCGATATCCAGTAGCCCTGATCACGGCATTGCTTGACCGCCATTGACCTCTACAACTTGACCTGTGACATACCCAGCCAGCCGGTGCGAGGCGAGGAACAGGTAGGCGCCAACGCAGTCCTCGGCAGTGCCGAGGCGGCGCATCGGGATGCGCTCGGCGGTAGCGGCGAGTTTGGCGGGCGTCGAGTAGCGGTCGTGGAAGTCGGTGGCGATGGTACCCGGCGCGACGGCGTTGACGCGGATGCCCTGGCTTGCAACTTCCGTGGCCAGCGCGCGCGTGAAAGTCGAGACGAACGCTTTGCTGGCGGAGTAGGCGGCCGATCCGGTGCTGCCGCCCGAGCGCGCAGAGATGGAACTGGTGTTGACGATAGTGCCGTGGCCCGAGGCAGCCAGCGCCGGCAGCGCGCGGCGGCAAGCGGTGACGGTGGAGCGGGCGTTCAGGTCGAACACGGCGCTCAAGGCGTCGTCGCTGATCGTTGCCACCGGATGCCGGCCGAGCATGGTGCCGGCGTTGTTGATCAGGATGTCGAGGCCGCCCAGCGCCGCGACGGCTTCGTCAACAGCGCGTTCCACCTCGGCCGTGACCGTGAAATCAGCTACCACGACGCGCACATCACCGCCCGAGGCGCGCCAGTCTTGTGCCAGCGCTTCAGCGGTTGCCACCGAAGCATGCGCGTGGATGATGACGCGCGCGCCCAACTCGACGAAGGCGCCGGCGACCGCCGCGCCGATGCCCCGGCTGGAGCCCGTCACCAGCACGCGCTTGCCGGTAAACTCTGATTCAAGCAGCCCGTTTCGCCAAACACCATGCATCGTTGCCACCATGCTCCAAGTCGAGTTGGCTCACAGCGTAGCAAACTATGCCGGGACTGGAACTACGGCGCGGCGCGTTGGATCTTCCAATAAGCGCCGAGCTGGTCGGTGATGGCTTTCAGGTGCGGCCGGCTGGATGGCAGAGTGTTGCCGCGCACGATCTCGTACATGTCCGTAATGATCGACGTCGAGGCGCCGAAATAGGCATGCCCAACGAAGTCCGTGTCGACGTCCGAGGCCTCAATCGTATCGACGCCGGACACCACCACCAGCCCCGAGCCGGAATCGCCGGCGCGCGGATAGCCGTTGAACTGTCGTGACAGCGACAAGGCCTTGTCCTTTGACGAGGCGTACAAAGTGACCATGTCGGTGCCCTTGAAGATCGGCGCGATGGAACGCTTGAACACGTCGGCGTCGATGTCGGGCGCCGCCAGGATGACTTCGCGGATACGCGCCTTGGTCGCAGGGTCCTCCTGGAACAGCTCCTTGAGCGCGGCGGTCAGTGCCCGCGTGCCCATGCTGTGGCCGACCAGATAAAGGTTGTCGGCGCCAGACCTGGCGGCGAAGTCGGCAATGAACGACTTCAGGTCCGGCGTCGCCCACTCGACATTGCCCTCGTCATATTTGTAGCCGAGCGTGGTGCCCTGTGACGGCCAGCTGAAGAAGGCGGCGGCGCCGTCAAAGCGCAGGTCGTAGGCCATTTGCGCGGTGCGGCGGGCGGCGTCCTTGAACGCCACATTGTAACCATGCACGAAGATGAAGGCGTTGCGCCCCGGCGATGCCGAAACCCGCGCCGCAACATCGGCGTAGTAGGCGTCCGTTGCTTGTTCGGTCACCGACAGCAGTGTGATATGCGAGGCTGGGTTCTCGCTGAACTCCAACCGCCAGATGCTTGGCGCTTCCAACTCACCGGCCTGGTGGGCCTTCGGGATGCTGACCTCCGCCGTACCGAGCACCAGCGTGCCGCGATCGCCGCTGTAGCGCTCGTTGGGCGCCTCCTTGCCGGTGCCTTTGCGATCCGTTGCGTAGAACACGGTCTGGGTGATGTAGGGAAGGTCGGAGGCGGGTTTCGCGGCGTCGGGCGCCGTCAGTGCGCCCGTTGCGGCCGACGGCGATGCTGGCTGGCTGCTGCTTGCACTGTCGTCAGCATCGGCTGTGCTGGCGGCCATCGAGCTGGCGGGCGCTGCGTCGAGCGGCGGTTCGGCGGATACCGGCGGCGTTACACTACCATTAGCCGCAGCGGGCGCTTCCGCTGCGGCAACGGGCGGCGGTGGTGGTTCCGCTGATGCTGCGGGAGCTGGCGCTGCCGGCGCCGGCGCCTCAACAGCTGCGACGGGTGCCGCTGACGCTGATTTGGTGGCGAGCGGTCTGGCAGTTTTCTTCTTGGCGGCGCTGGGCTTTGCCGGTGTGGCGGGCTTGGCGGCGCCATCGCCAGCGATCGTGCCGGCTCGTTGCAGTTCCGAGGCTACTTCCGCCGCCGACTTTGGGGCCTCGGCAACCGGCGCCTGCACGGGCGCTTCCGGCTTCGGCAAGGATCGAGTTGTGACCTCACCGGGCGCCACCTTCTTGGCCTTGGCGACAATCTGGCGGCAGTTCTTCTGCCGTTCGACGCGCGCGATCAGGCGCAGATTGGCACGTTCCTTGAGGTTAAGCGGGCGCTTCGGCTGCCTTGCCGACAAGGCTGCGCGCATGCTGGCGAGCATCGTGCAATCGGCGGTCTGCACGTCGGCGAGCCGGGCATAGCCCTGATCAAGGCAACCAATTGTGGCGAAGCACACTTCTGGATTCGGCTCTTGCGACAGGGTTTGCGCTTGGCCGGGCGATGACTGCCCAACCAACAGCAGCACCATCAGGACCAAGCTGACGCGACCGAGCATAGCGCACCTCCGGCTTCGCGGGTTCCGTGCAACGACGCACTCGATTGTGCCGCAACGCAATGTCAAGTTTACGGCCTTCCCCGGATATCGGCGGGCGCGATGCGGAAGTTGGTTGGTCTCGGCTGGCAAGTCTGGGCGCGCGCACGTATCAGAGAAGTGGGGTCAAGCACTGAAGCTTCCGGCGGAGTATGGTTTGCTTCAGTGACAGTCACGCGCAAGTGCCTAGCCCCGGTGTTCTGCACGCCGCACACGACGCGACGTCTTCGTCAATGCCTCTTCGGTTTGGGCAGCCCCGGCGCCCGGGGCAATTCAATTCTCCCGCTCGCCTTCTGGCATCAGCAAGTTGGGCTAGGTGGCCGCGTGGTAGGGGCGTCCCGCAGGACGCCCGCCGTGCAGCAACCGCTACACCTGCGGGAGTTGCAATACGGGCGCGCTGCAGAGCGCGCTTACATTGCTACTTCATCGCCAGAATTGAATTGCCCTGCCCCGGCTCGGTGGGCAGCCTAATTCTTGTTCTCGTTGGCAAAGTTGCCAAGCGAGTTGGTTTGAATCGAGGTTGATCCGAGATAATCCAGCTCAACACGGAACATCAGTGTCCGGGTCGGCTCAACATCCTGATCGGCGACGCGGCTGTCGGAGTAGATGATCGACAGGCTGGTGCAGTCATTGTTC
>JANNSA010000692.1:0-1625 GCA_031402115.1 Hyphomicrobiaceae bacterium
CCTCCGGCGTCAGCTTGATCGTGGGCCCGCGGCGCTCATACAGGGTGACGCCAAATTCGCGCTCCAGAGCCTGGATTTGTAGCGAAACAGAGGGCTGGCTCAGAAACAAGGCTTCGGCAGCTTCGGTAATACTGCCGGTGCGCACCGATTCACAGAAGGCCCGTAATTGCTTGAGGCGATTCTGCTTGTAATAGAAAGCTGTTGAATGGGAGGCCATAGGAGGCACCTATCATTGAAATAACCAATATTAAACATTGAAATAATTACCTATTCAAATGCTGTTATAGACATTAAGCCTGCAATAGACTTTGTACAACTGTGGTTATTCATTACCTCCTTAGTCAACTACAGGCGGACTATGGGATAACAGACATGACAGCCTTGACCAATATTGCCGTTGCGGGATCGTTCATGGCAGGACTGGGTGTTCTGCTGGCAGGCCTGTTGGCGGTGGCACACAAGCGCTTCTACATCTTCGAAGATCCGCGTATCGACGCCGTGGATGAGCTGCTTCCCCGGAACAACTGCGGTGCCTGCGGCACCGCCGGTTGCCGCGCCTTCGCCGAAGCCGTCGTCCAGGGCAGTCTCGATCCCGGTCAATGCACGGTTTGCACCCCCGATGAGCGCCAGCAGATCGCCGATTTTCTCGGCGTCGCGGTCGGCGAACACGAACAGCGCGTGGCCCGCCTGGCCTGCGCCGGCGGCAACCACGTGGCGCGGATGCGCGCCCACTACGACGGACTGGCGACCTGCCGCGCCGCGCACCTGGTCGCTGGCGGCGGCAAGGGTTGTACCTGGGGTTGTCTCGGATTCGGCGACTGCGAAACGGTCTGCGACTTCGATGCCATCCACATGGACAATCACGGGCTGCCCAACGTCGTCGACGATCTGTGCACCGCCTGCGGCGACTGTGTCGAGATCTGTCCGCGCCAGCTGTTCTCGCTGCAGCCGATCAGCCATCGCCTGTGGGTCGCGTGCAATAACCAGGGTTTCGGTGCCGAGGAAGAGACGCAGTGCGATGTGATCTGTAATGCCTGCAGTCGCTGCGCGGTGGATGCGCCCGGGACGGTGGCGATCGTAAACCATCTGGCAGTCGTCGATTACACAAAAAATGCGCTCGCCGCGCTCGCCGCCATCGAGCGCTGTCCGACCGGCGCCATTGTCTGGCTCGATCACGAACACGGCGTCGTCAAGGGCCGTCAGGCACGCAAAGTGATCCGTCACGAACCACTTGCCACAGGGGGCTGCGCATGAGCACGATTATCAAGCTGAAAGACGCCACCGCGCGCACCGCGGAACAACCCGGCACGGCGCCGGACGGCACGGCACGCCGGATGCCGGGCGCGGGTCTGTTCGCCCGCAAACAGGCCAACACGACATTCAAGTACCCCGGCGTACGCGCCGCCATGGACGGCAATACCGCGGTCATCATGTGCGAGCGCGAAGCCAGCGACGCCGCCGGTGCCTATCCGATCACGCCGTCCACCCAGATGGGCGAATACTGGGCCGAAGAAGTCAGCAAGGGCCACATCAACATCTCCGGGCGTCCACTGATCTTCATCGAGCCGGAGGGCGAACATGCGGCCGCCGGTGTGACCGCGGGCTTGGCGATGACCGGCCTGCGC
>JANNSA010000693.1:0-2261 GCA_031402115.1 Hyphomicrobiaceae bacterium
TTTCAATGTTCACGGTGTGTTTGTGGTGTTCTGATCATCAGTGTGTCGCAACAGTCCACGCACAACTTCGACAAATGCCGTGGCTCGGACGACCGCCTCGACAGCTGTTTTCTAGTCAATCTCAGATGCGCCACTCGCTCCAGTTTCGTAGTCAGCTACGGTTTTGTAATCGTAACTGATCTTGAGGAAGGAACGGATTTCAAGATTGAGTGCTGGCTCTGATCGCGCGACGCTATTGAACAAACTGTGCGTGCCGGTATGAGTCTTCGACACTTTGCCGATGCGCTCGAAGATCAGCGCCTGCGCGGCATGGAACGCAGCATAGTAAGCGTGCCGGGCAACCTCTTCGTACATCAATGGTTCAACAGAAGCTGCTTGCAGAACAATCCTTGCCTTACGAAGGGAGAGGTCTGATTTTTCTGAAAAGGCTCTTGATTCAATTTTCAAAGGTCGCGGCCCTCACGGCGGATCTCGTGCATCAACGGGGTGCGATCGGTCCATGACCCGGCAGCGTACGGCATTGAGTGAATGAACGCGCCAGCGTCGTCCATGATGTCGAGTTCAATCTTGACCAAGCGATCGACTTCCGCCCAGCGATTCTCGAAGTTCTCAAGAAACACGGCGATGTCGTAGTCGGAGTCTTCGCGGGCGTCGCCGCGCGCGCGCGACCCGAACAGCACGATGCGCTCAACGCGGTCGCCATAGGCCCTACGGACGGCGGTGGTGAAGGTTTCGAGTACCGGATCGATGGTGGCGGCGACTGCCATGATCGTCAGACTATCGTATTGACGTGTTTGCCACAAATCGTTGCTCAAGCCAGTGAGCCGCCGTTCGGCAACGCCCGCTGAGTGTCAGCGGCTGTCAAGTACTGGCGACATCAGGGGCCAGCTGGCGTCGCTGATGGTAGCGTTCAACACATGCTCGATCCGCTCACCAACTACCTTGGCGCGGCCCGAGGCAAACAACGCCAGCGCATGCGGGTAAAGCACGTGCTCAGCCGTCATCACGCGGGCGCTCAGTCTATCAACCGTGTCCCCCGCCA
Organism: Hyphomicrobiaceae bacterium; assembly: GCA_031402115.1. Taxonomy (GTDB): domain Bacteria; phylum Pseudomonadota; class Alphaproteobacteria; order Rhizobiales; family Hyphomicrobiaceae; genus JANNSA01. The sequence goes on from JANNSA010000693.1 coordinate 1,043, forward strand.
ATACCGGCACTGCCGCCTGCGCCACGATTGGCCCGGCATCAACATCAGCGCGCACGACGTGTACCGTGCAGCCGGTGATCAGCGCGCCTGACGCCAGCACGCGCTCGTGCGTGTTGAGGCCCTTGAAGCCCGGCAGCAGCGATGGATGAATGTTGAGGTGCCGGTCGCGCCAGTGCTCGACGAAACCGGGTGTCAGCACACGCATGAAGCCGGCATTGCAGAGGATTTCCACCCGGTGGGCGCTCAACACGGCGTTCAGCGCCGCTTCAAACGCCTCGCGCGTCGGATGGATTTTGTGCTCCACTAGTGTCGCGGCAATGCCAGCGTCGCGCGCCTTGTCGAGACCTATGGCGTCGGCGCGGTTAGCGATCACGACTGCGATGCTGGCGGGGTAGTCAGGTGCGCGCGCCGCTGCGATCAGCGCATCCATGTTGCTGCCGCGCCCTGAAATCAGCACACCTACTCGCCGTCTACGCGTGACTTCCAACATGGCGGGTTCAGGGCTGATACATCATGCTGCCGGCATAGTAGAGCGGCAGGTTCATCTGGCGCGGCACCAGTGAGCCGATGATGATCGGCTTCTCACCCATGTCGCGCAGCTTGCGCAGCACCGACAAGGGCCGCTGCTTGTCGACCACCATAACCAAGCCGATACCGCAGTTGAAGGTCCGGAGCATTTCGCCGGCCTCGACATTGCCCTCGCGCTGCAACCAGCCAAACACGCGCGGTATCGCCCAGGAATTGAGTTCGATACGGGCCGCCAGATGCGGTGGCAGGCAGCGTGGAATGTTCTCTGTCAGGCCGCCACCCGTGATGTGCGCCAGCCCCTTGACGGCGCCGGTCTCGCGGATCGCCGCCAGCGCCGGACGGGCATAAATCCGGGTCGGCGTCAACAGCGCCTCGCCCAGGCTGATGTTCGGCTGAAACGGGGCCGGATCGCGGTAGCTGGTATCGCTCGAGACCACCAACTTGCGGATCAGCGAATAGCCGTTGGAATGCGGACCCGATGACGGCAGGCCAACCAGCACGTCGCCTTCGACCATATCGCGTGTGGGCAGCAGACCGCCGCGCTCGACGGCGCCGACGCAGAAGCCGGCGAGGTCGTAGTCATCGGACTCGTACATGCCTGGCATTTCTGCGGTCTCGCCGCCGATCAGGGCGCAGCCGGCGTCCTTGCAGCCCTCGGCGATACCGGTAATGACGCGCTCAGCAATGCCAA
>JANNSA010000694.1:0-5740 GCA_031402115.1 Hyphomicrobiaceae bacterium
GGATTGTTACCAATGCTGAGCTGGCCAAGCGCATTGACACCACCGATGACTGGATCCGGGAGCGGACCGGCATCCGCCAGCGCCATATTGCGGCCGACGGCGAGTTCACGTCCGATCTTGGCGCTGCTGCTGGCAAGCAGGCGCTGGTGCGGGCTGGCGTCCACGCTTCGGACATCGACCTGGTGATCTGCGCCACCGCGACACCCGACCAGACGTTTCCAGCCACGGCAGTGACCATCCAGCACAAGCTCGGCATCCGGCCAGGCGGCATCGCATTCGACTTGCAGGCGGTCTGTTCGGGTTTTGTATACGCGCTGTCGGTCGCTGACAGCATGTTGCGAACGGGCATGGGTAAACAAGCGCTGGTGGTTGGCGCCGAGACGTTTTCGCGCATCATCGATTGGGAGGACCGGACCACCTGCGTGTTGTTCGGCGATGGTGCGGGCGCTGTCGTTCTGCAGGCGCAGTCGGGCACCGGCGACGTCAAGGACCGTGGCATCCTGCATTCCCGCCTGCACGCCGATGGCCGTTACGCGCAGGAACTGCACGTCGATGGCGGGCCATCCTCGACAGGTACGGTTGGTCATTTGCGCATGAATGGGCGCGAGGTGTTCCGGCACGCCGTCACCAACATTTCCAGCGTCGTGCAAGAGGCGCTGGTCGACATGAACCTGCGTGCTGACGAGATCGACTGGTTCGTGCCGCATCAGGCCAATCAGCGCATTCTTGAGGGCACGGCACGCAAGGTCGGTATTCCTACGGGCAAGGTGGTGGTGACGGTCGACAAGCACGCCAACACGTCAGCCGCATCAATTCCGCTGGCCTTGAATGCCGCCTTGGAAGACGGCCGCATCCGCGAGGGTCAACTGGTGCTGATGGAAGCCATGGGCGGTGGCTTCACCTGGGGATCCGTGCTGGCGCGCTGGTGAGCCCGGCGCTGAAATTCCCTATCGTCGCGAGATCGTGGTAAATTGCAATAAAGTTCAACTGCTTGCAGACGGCGTTTGCTGTGGATGGCGATTGACCGTCGCGGCTGGCTTGGTTAGGTGTGAGAAAGTGACAACGTCTGCAGGGCGGCAGACATTGAATTTGCCGATTTTCGAGCAGTTCTGGGGAGTTTTGAGCCAATGATTGGGCAGACGTTGACACGCGCTGATCTGGCGGACGCGATCGTGCAGAAGGTCGGCCTGCCGCGCAACGAGTCGCAAGAGCTCGTGGAGATGGTGCTGGGCGAGATCAGCGCCAGCCTGGAGCGCGGTGAATCCGTCAAGCTGTCTTCGTTCGGATCATTTGGCATCCGGGAGAAAGGCGAGCGCGTCGGCCGCAACCCCAAGACCGGCGAGGAAGTGCCGATCACGCCGCGTCGCGTGCTGGTGTTTCGCGCCAGTACGACCATGAAAGACCGGATTAATCGCGGTCTTGGTAAGCGCACGAAGTCGCGCTGACGCCGCCGCCGGCCTAGCTGCACCACAAGTTGGTTGCAGGGGCCGCCGCAAAACGGGGAGTTTCCCTTGTGGAGAAGGCAGCAGAAGCATTCCGGACCATCAGCGAGGTAGCCCTCGAACTGGACGTGCCCAAGCACGTGTTGCGCTTTTGGGAGGGCAAGTTTCCGCAGGTCAAGCCGATGAAGCGCGGTGGTGGCCGCCGCTATTACCGGCCCGATGATGTCATTCTGCTAAGGGGCATCCGGCGGCTGCTGTACGAAGCAGGTTACACGATCAAGGGCGTGCAGAAGGTCATCCGCGATCAAGGCCTGGAATTCGTTAAGACCACGGGGACCGAAACCACTGGCGATGCTGTGGAACGTCCGCTGGCAGTGGCGCTGTCAGACAAGCAGGCTGATGCAAGCGCAACTGATCAAGTTTTGGGCGGCACCGTGATTGCTCCCGTAGCGGGCATGGCGCGCAAGGGCAGGGTGGAAGTTGCCGGATCTGCGCCAGCGCGGACGCCGCGCGGCAAGGCGCATGTGGTCGCACCGGTCGCACCGGAGATTGTGCGTCTTGGCAAAGGCAAAGGCGTTGGTGGCGTCGGGCGCCGCCGCGGATCCGACCCGGCCGAGCCCGCCTCAGCGGCACGCGCTGGCGCCGTCGGCAAGCTTGCCGACATTGCGCCGTCTGCCCTCTCCGCCGAACATCTGAAGCGCCTGCGTCAGGCACGGCGTGAGCTGGAAATCTGTCTGCATCTGCTTGCTTCCGACGCCGATGATGACGAGGAAACTGAAGCTCGGCCGCCAACCCGGCGCTGAAGCCTGCGGCTCACGCTCAACCCGCTATCAAGTTCCGCGATAGCGTCAGCACCAATTGGTTGAGCAAGGCGCGACCCGGTTCAGTGGCGCGGACGCGGGCGCCGATCTGCACGGCCAAGCCATCGTCGATGGCGCGGGCAATGCCTGCCGGCGACACCGACATCCCGGTTTCCTGCTGAAGCCGGTCGAGATCGAGACCCTCGGACAGCCTGAGGCCCATGATGAGCATCTCATCGGCGACCTGGACTGCCGTCAGCGGTTGGCACTCGATCAGACCGTGACCTTGGCGTTCGACGGCGCTGGCCCAGGTTTCGGGCATACGCTCGGTGCTCGTTGCATGCCGGATGCCGCCGACCTTTAAGCGCCCGTGAGCGCCAGGCCCAATGCCAACATGCAGGCCGGAGCGCCAATACACGAGGTTGTGCCGGCTCTCTTCCCCCGGCTTGGCGTGGTTGGAAATCTCATAGGCCGACATGCCCGCAGCTGCCGTCAGCTCCTGCGTGATCTCATAGAGTTCCACCGCCAGATCGGCATCGGGCGGCACCAGCTTGCCGGCCTTGTGCAATGCCGCGAACGGTGTGCCGTCCTCGATGGTCAGCTGGTACAACGACAGGTGCGTCGCGCCGCGCGCCAGCGCCTCGCCAAGTTCCTGCCGCCACGCTGCAGCCGTTTGGGCTGGCCGCGCATAGATCAGATCGAACGAGGCGCGCTTGAATGTGGCCAGCGCAACCTCGAAGGCAGCGCGTGCCTCGGCCGCCGTATGCAGCCGCCCAAGGGCCTGCAAGTCTGAATCCGACATCGCCTGGACACCCAGCGAGACACGGTTGACGCCGGCGTCACGATAGCCTCGGAAACGGCCGGCCTCGACGCTGGAGGGATTGGCCTCCAGTGTGATCTCGACATCGGGCCGGACGTCCCATAGTTCGGCAATGGCCTCAAGAACGCCCGCCACCGTCGCTGGCGCCATCAGCGATGGCGTGCCGCCGCCGAAGAAAATCGTATCGACAACGGCACCCGGCATCAGCGCTGCCTGGTGCGCCGCCTCGCGCCGGAAAGCTGCCAGGAAGCGCGCCTCGTCGACGCGCTGGTGCCGGACATGGCTGTTGAAGTCGCAATACGGGCACTTCGACGCACAGAAAGGCCAGTGCACGTAAATGCCGAAGCCGCCCGGCACGGCAGTGGCTGACTGGCCAACGCCACGTTCCGCAAGTATGTCTGGCGTCATTTCAGGCATTTTGCCTCGAACTTGGCGAAGCCGCGTGAACGGTGGTCGATGCGCATCTTTTCTTCAGGCGCCATTTCGCCAAAGGTGCGCGTAGCGCTGTCCGGCTGATCATCAGGCACGAACATCGGGTCATAGCCAAAGCCCCGGGCGCCGCGCGGCGGCCAGATCAGTGTGCCGAAAGCGCGGCCCTCGAACAGCAGCTGCCGCCCGTCAGGCGAGGCAAGCACTAACGCCGAGACGAAGCGCGCGCGCCGGTCTCGCGGGTGGGTGGCGCCGCGCATCTGCAACTCGCGCTCCGTGCGCTGCATCGCCAGCATGAAGTCCTTGGCCGGACCGGCCCAGTCGGCCGTGAACAGCCCCGGTGCGCCATCCAGGGCCTCCGCGCACATGCCGCTATCATCGGCCAATGCAAAGAGCCCACTGGCTTTGGCTGCGGCGTGCGCCTTGATCGCTGAGTTCTCGGCGAACATGTGCCCGGTTTCGGCCGGCTCAGGCAGGCCGAGCTCGCCCGCTGATACGGCCTCAACAGCATACGGAGCCAGCAAGACGCGGATTTCGTTGAGCTTGCCGGCATTGTGCGTGGCGATTACGAGCCGTGTACCAGCTGGCAGGATCGGCGCATTCGCGGGTTGTGCGATGTCGGTTGCCGCCACGCGCTTACCCAATCACCATCTTCTGCAGGCCGACCAGTTCCGTGATGCCCTTCCTGGCCAGTCCCATCAGCGCATCGAAGCTCTCCTGGCTGAACGGCTCACCCTCAGCGGTGCCCTGGACTTCAACAATACCGCCCCTGCCAGTCATGACGAAGTTGGCGTCGGCGCCTGCCTCGCTGTCCTCGGCATAGTCGAGGTCCAGCACCGGATTGCCACTGTACAGTCCGGCTGAAATCGCTGCGACCTGATCCTTCAGCACGCCATCCGCGATCATGTCGCGGACGCGCATCCACTGGATGCAATCGTATAGCGCTACCCAGGCGCCGGTAATCGACGCGGTGCGGGTGCCGCCATCGGCCTGGATGACATCGCAATCAACCGTGATCTGGCGCTCGCCGAGCTTTTCGAGATCGACCACGGCGCGCAGCGACCGGCCAATCAATCGTTGGATTTCTTGCGTGCGGCCCGAGGCATGGCCTTGCGTCACCTCGCGGCGGGTGCGTTCAGTCGTAGCCCGAGGCAACATTGCATATTCTGCAGTCACCCAGCCACGGCCTTTGCCCTTCAGCCACGGCGGCAGCCGTTCCTCAAGACTTGCCGTGCACAGCACATGGGTATCGCCGAACTTGATCAGGCACGAGCCCTCGGCATGCTTGGAAACCGCGCGTTCGATCGAGACAGGACGCAGCTCATCGGGCTGACGTTTGGAAGGGCGCATGAATGGTCTCATTGAGCAAAGGGAAGCGCGGGGCAGGGGAACCCGGTGCATTGAGCCGAGATCCTAGGGGACACGGCAACACGGAGCAACCAGAAAGCCCAAAAATGGGCGCGACCGGCGATTGTTGGGGGAAACTGGCCGTCCCCGGATTGCGACAGGGGGTACCGGTCACTAGCCTTGCGGCTGGATTGCGCCGGTCCTGTCGATTGGGATGCTGGCGGGCACGAGCAAGGTGAGTAACGATGCAGGACATGAGCCCCAACACTGACAGCAACGCCGATATGAGCGCCTTGCAGCAGACGACGCAAGCACAGCTGAAATCGATTGTTGAGCGGGTCGAGCGGCTCGAGGAAGAGCGCAAGGCGCTCGGCGCCGACATCAAGGATATCTTCTCGGAGGCCAAGGCCACTGGTTTTGATGTCAAGGCCCTGCGCCGCATCATTTCATTGCGCAAGAAGGACAAGAACGAGCGACTGGAAGAAGAGGCGATCCTGCAGCTTTACATGAGCGCGCTCGGGATGGAATAATCCTTAGTAGCGGGCTGCAATGGGAGTTGGACCATGCGTGTCGTTGCTTTGTGTGCCGGTCTGGCGATCTCTGTTGGTGGAGAGCTCATGGTGGCGACGGCGGGGGCCGCTGACTACAAATGCTCTGGAACCGAGCCGTTCTGGAGCCTGAGTCTGGCAGGCAAGCAGTCAGTTTTCACGAATCCGGAATCGTCGCAACAGAAGGTGCGCATCACTCGGTCGCGCACCGCGAGCGGCACCACCGCGCAATACCTGGAAGTCATTGACGCTCGCCTGGGCAAGGGTGCCGGCAAGCCGATCACTCTGGTAGTGCGCGGCGATACTTGCTCCGACGGCATGTCTGACAAGAACTACGGCTACTCACTGACGATG
>JANNSA010000695.1:0-21584 GCA_031402115.1 Hyphomicrobiaceae bacterium
GCCATTTCCGGCCGAAGTGACGGCGCAGATGGTCGGCAATTACGAGCGCGGCGGCGCGGCGATCAACGCGTTGGCGCGCGCTTTCGGGCAGGAACTGAAGGTGGTTCCAATCCGGCTTGACGAGCCGACGGGCAACATCGCGGCCGAGGCGGCGATGAGCGCCGAAGCTTGCGCCGAGGCGCTGGCGATTGGTGCTGCTGCCGTGGCTGCCGCTGACCGGCCCGACCTGCTGGTGTTCGGCGAGATGGGCATCGGCAATACCACCATCGCGGCGGCGCTGGCAGCGGCGACATTTGGCGGCACGGGTGCCGATTGGGCAGGCGCTGGCACCGGACTGGATGCACCCGGCATCGCCCGCAAGGCAGCGGTCATCGACCGCGCGCTGGCGCTGCATCAGCCGGCCAAGTTGCCGGCATTTGAGATCATGCGACGGCTCGGCGGGCGCGAGCAGGCGGCAATCGCTGGCGCGATCCTGGCGGCGCGACATGCGCGGATTCCCGTCGTCATCGACGGGTTCGTTGTCTCCGCCGCCGCCGCTGTGCTGACCCGCGAGGCGGCCCTTGCGCTGGCGCATTGCGTCGCCGGCCATGTGTCGGCCGAGCGCGGCCACCGGCAATTGCTGGAACGACTGGCACTCCCGCCGCTGCTCGACCTCGGCATGCGCCTGGGCGAGGGCACCGGCGCGGCGCTCGCCGCGCAAGTGCTGCGCGCCGCCGCCGCAACGCAAGGTCACATGGCCACGTTTGCCGAGGCCGGCGTCGCCGGCGGGTGAGCTGGCCGAAAGGCGAGCAGATGGGTCAATAGCAGCGTATGCCGCTGATAGTGACGATCACTTCGCCGGTCTGGCCTTCCGCACTGGCTTCGACGAGCTCAACTTACTGCGCGGTCGCGCAGACAATGCTGAGCTGACCCTGAACGCTGTCGGGGCCGCCGAATAGGTCGCGGTTGCGCATCTCGGCGGACCAGCGGGCGCCGTCACCGGAGGGCTCCAAGGTGCCGAACAGCGCGGCGATGTCGTCGGCGCCAAAGGTGCGTGACGCGAAACCACCGGACAGGGCGACCTTGCCTGCGGGGCACCGCTCCTGAAGGATGACGGCGGTGCGCCCGCTCAGGCCATACCAAGGGGACGTCCTATGCAAGATCCCCTCCACGGTGCCGCGCGGCACACAGATCGCGCGGCTGGAGACCCGTTCATGGATCGTAGGCGTGGCCGTCAGCGTCGCTGTCCATGAATTCGTCCCGCTGCGGCCGATTTCAACCGGATGCAGACTCGTGACGTATTGCGAGGCGTCGACCCAGGTGCCACCGCCGATGAGGTCCTGATCCGCGCCGCATGACTCAGAGGCAGGATAGACAGAGTTATTACGATTGCTCATGCCGGGCGGCCGATTGAAGCAGACCGCGATTGCATGGCCCGTGCCGCTCTGTCCGGTGTCGGCATTGCGGAACAGGGCCTTGACCTGATTGCCGATGCCAAAGTTGCCGTCCGGCATCACGCCTTTGATCTCAAGGCCGAACAAGACGTTGGGATCGGCGGCGGTCATGACATAGCCGCCGCTGATCGCCACCTTGCCGGATGGGCATGTCGCCGTGGCTTCGGCCCACCCGAGCGGCGGGATCGCCACGTCAGGACCTGCCACGACTTCGTAACCAGTGATCGGGACCGGAACCTGGGAGAGAGCTGGCACAGGCGGCGGGTCGGCCGGCACATCGGGGACAACGACCGCCACCTCGTTCATCTCAATCTCGCGCCCCGGTTTGTCCGGCCGCACGGTCAATTCGCCGTTCTTGATCGTCGCGGACTCGCCGTCAGAACCGGCCTGGGTCACGGCGGGGTCGAGCGGCTGCAACGGTCGCTGCCCTATCTCATCCGGTTGGATGAACGCGCTTTCGCTACCGTCGCAGGGCATCCGGCAGGATGTGGCGCCGGGTTCGGCACTCTCGTTCAGGACCCCGGTCAGCATGGCGCAATTTGGTTCGCGGCCACCAGTCTCGTCCAACTTGCCGCCAAGGACGATCTTGCCGGCAGGTCCGTCGAGGAAAAACGTATAGCCGCTGCAGTCCTTCCGCTTGCGGCATTGCTCCTTGCACTCGCCCGAGCTCCCAGTCTGGGCACTGGCGAGCCAGGAACCGCTCAGCGAGAAGCCGATCCGGTCCGTGTCGGCGCGGGCTGGTGTCAGCATCGCCAGCACACTCAGGCATAGGCATGAGGCAACCGCATTCAATCGATAGGTCAACATGATATGGCCCTCTTGCTCGAGCTGGCCGCGACCCGCCGCCTTATCAGGGGTGTGGCGAGCGGCCCGCGCCCCGACCGAGAAATGCGCGGTTCTCAGAAGCAGGGAATGCCGCTTACATTGACGATGATCTCGCCCGTGGTTTTGTCCTGCCGATAGTTTTCCTGCCACCTTTGGGCGTTCGCGGGCTCGAACTTCTCACCTTGGCCGACCGTCGAGGCGACCCGCTTCTGCCAAGCCGCCATGGCGTATGCGAGCGCCTCCTGTTTGTCTTTGCTGCGTCCCTGTGCGTCGAGCGGCTGGTCGGTGAGGCATTTGGCCGAAGCGATCGGCACGACAGACATGAGGATGACGGCTGCCAGAGTGATGCGAGCGAGCATGGCTGTTCTCCTGGGTTGCCCGGCCGTCGCGCTAATGACCGTCGACCGGCGGTCATCAAGCGGAGCCGCTTTCGAAATCTACGCTGCGGCTGCGGCAACTTCATCATCAGTATTGATGAGACGCGCGCAGTGTCAGTGCCGCGCGCGCCGCCCGATCTTTGCCGGGAGAATGGCGGCACGCTCTGCTACGGGCGTCTCATATCGACCTTCATTGCTGTTGACCGATTAAGGCGCCAGCACTTCTTCCCCTCCCCCTGGATGGGGGAGGCCGGGTGGGGGTGCGCCACGGGCTCAGCACGTGCAGCGGGGCACGCATTCTTTTCCCTTTGCGAGCGTTGGAGCCAGCGTCGCACCCCCACCCCAGCCCTGCCCCTTCCAGGGGGAGGGGATCCGCCTGTGCCCGCTGACGGTTTACCGGTTATGTGTCAGGGTCTGTGAAGGTTGGGAGCAAGCTCCTGATCCGCTTGATATGAAGGCTCCCGAGCCTTGAGATGCCTTGGAGTTTGGTCGTGCTGCCCACCATCACCGCTGACCTTGCCGCCGCTATGATGACCCTGACACGGCTGCCGGTGCCGGCGTCCTGGCCATCGGGCGCACCACGCAGTGAAGGCCTGTGGGCGTTTTCCTTCGTTGGGCTGTTGGTCGGTGCGATCGGCGGCGGCGTCCTTGGCCTCGGCCACATGCTCGGCTTGCCCCCGGGCCTCGCTGCGCTGGCGGCGATCGTCGCCACCATGCTGGCGACCGGCGCACTGCACGAGGATGGATTGGCCGATTTCGTCGATGGTGTCGGCGGCGGGCGCACGCGCGAGCGTAAGCTTGAGATCATGCGCGACAGCCGGATTGGCGTCTACGGCGCGCTTGCACTTGGCGTCAGCCTGCTGTGGCGCTGGAGCGCGCTCAGCGCCATCGCTGATCCTGCTGATGCGGTAACGGCGCTGATCATCGCGCATACCGGCGCGCGCGCGTTGATGGGACTGCCATTGGCTGTGCTGGCGCCCGCCCGCACTGATGGTGTTGCGGCGTCGCTTGGCGCACCGGACGCCATGAACTGCTTGGCGGTCGCCGCGCTGCCTGCGCTACTGATGATCTGGGCGTGGGGCTGGTCCGCCTTTCCGGTGATGATCGTCGCGCTACTCGGCGTCGCCGCTGTCACCGCCCTGGCACATCACTATCTGGCCGGGTACACCGGCGATGCGCTCGGTGCCTCACAGCAAGTGGCCGAAATGGCAATCCTTGCCGCAGCCCTTGGCACCCAAGCTGTCCGCTGAAACCTCTCCCCCTGGCGACGGAACTAGCTTACGCATGCGCCCTGCCAAGGCCACCACCTGGAGTACCTGATGACTACGAGCCAACGTCTTGCCGGCAAGTCAGCGTTGATCACGGGCGCGGCGCGCGGCATCGGTGCGGCGTTCGCCACGCGCTACGTCGCCGAGGGCGCGACGGTTGCGATCGGCGACATTGACGTGACGCGAGCCGAAGCGACAGCGGCGGCGATCGGCCCGCAGGCTTATGCGGTCAAGCTCGACGTCACGGATCAGGCTTCCATTGATGCGGCCATCGCCGCCGTGGAACAGCGCGCCGGCGGGCTCGACATCCTGATCAACAACGCCGCGCTGTTCGATATGGGACCGATTGTCGAGATTACGCGCGCTAGTTTCGAGCGGCTCTACGCCATCAATGTCGCGGGCACGCTGTTTTGCTTGCAGGCCGCCGCCCGCTCGATGATCCGGCACCAGCGACGCGGCTACATCATCAACATGGCGAGCCAGGCCGGCCGTCGCGGTGAGGCGCTGGTTGGCGTCTATTGCTCGACCAAGGCGGCGGTGATCAGTCTGACGCAATCGGCCGGGCTCGATCTGATCAAGCATGGCATCAACGTCAACGCCATTGCCCCCGGCGTTGTCGATGGCGAGCATTGGGAAGGTGTCGACGCCCTGTTCGCCAAGTATGAGAACCGGGCCCCGGGTGAGAAGAAGCGGCTGGTCGGCGAGGCGGTACCCTATGGCCGCATGGGTACGGCCGAGGATCTGACCGGAATGGCCGTCTTCCTGGCGTCCAGCGATGCTGACTACATCGTCGCGCAGACCTACAACGTCGACGGCGGCAACTGGATGAGCTAGGGGCGTCGGCTCGGCTGAGCTCACGCGTAGTCTAGCATCCACGGCAGCGCCGTGCTCGCGTACTTGGTGCTTGCTTCGCGGAGCCGCCGATCCTAGACCGGCGAGCCAGTCTAGCCTTGGGGAGTTGTCAGCTTATGACCTTGTTTCCGCGCCCGCTCGTGCGTTTCCTGGCCGTGCTAGGCATCGTCACGCTGACCGCCGCACTCAGTGGTTGTGGCGTCAACAACATCCCGACCTTTGAGGAACAGTCGAAAGCGGCTTGGTCCGAGGTTCTGAACCAGTACAAGCGGCGCGCTGACCTGGTGCCAAACCTTGTGGAGTCCGTGAAGGGCTTCGCCGCGCAGGAGAGCAAGGTATTCAAGGAAGTGGTGGAAGCGCGTGCCAAGGCGACGCAGATCACGCTGCCGGCCGACATCCTCAACAACCCAGAGGCGATGAAGAAGTTTCAGGATGCGCAAACCCAGCTCGGCGGAGCGCTCGGCCGGTTGATCGCCATTTCAGAAGCTTATCCAGACTTGAAGTCAAACCAGAACTTCCTGGCGTTGCAAAGCCAGCTGGAGGGTACTGAGAACCGCATATCCGTTTCGCGGCGCGACTACATCGAGAGCGTTCGCGCGTACAACACCGAGATCAAAACCTATCCTGGCCGCTGGTGGAAATCGCTGCTTTACCCTGAGGCCAAGGAACTGGCGACCTTCACAATCAACGAAGCTGACCAGACCGCGCCTCAAGTGAAGTTCGAGTAGGTGGCCTGGCGTCGCTGCATGGATCGTCACGTGTCCAGTATAACGTTGAAGTTGAGAACCGGGAAAACGGGTCGAGCCTATCCGCTGTTGAAACAGCCAATGCTGATCGCGTTGATTGCAATCGGCTTGTTCGCCACCGCTGTCATGGCCCAGACCTTCCCCGTGCTAACCGGCCGGGTCGTTGATGGCGCAGAGCTGTTGTCGCCGGCTCAAGAGGCGGAGATGGCGGCCAGCCTGGCGGTGCTAGAGGCCAAGTCGTCGGATCAGCTGGTGGTCGTGACGGTGCCATCGCTGGAGGGCTACGCCATCGAAGACTATGGCAACCGCCTGGCGCGAGCCTGGGCAGTTGGCCAGAAGGGCAAGGACAACGGCGCGGTCCTGGTCGTGGCGCCCAATGACCGCAAGGTGCGCATCGAGGTTGGGCGCGGGCTGGAGCCGATCCTGACCGACGCGCTGACCAGCGTCATCATCCAGAGCACCATCCTGCCGCGCTTCCGGCGTGGCGACTTCGCCGGCGGCATCATCGCTGGCGTCAAGGACATCACGGATTCGCTGACTGGCGACGCGGCCGAAGTGGCAGTGCGGGCACGGGGTGGTGGCGTCAAGCCGGCCGCCGATTGGACCGATTGGCTGCCATTGCTGTTCTGGATCGCAATCGTCGTCGTCATCCTGTGGCATGCTCAACGCAATCAACAAATAGCCTCGCGCAGCAGCCGCTATAGCCGGCGGCGCGGCCGCGATGCGATCATCACACCGGGCGGCTGGGGTTCCAGCGGCGGCTGGAGCGGCGGTTCGTCAGGGAGCAGCGGTGGTGGCTTCAGCGGCGGCGGCGGCAGTTTCGGCGGCGGCGGCTCGTCGAGAAGCTGGTGAATGCGCAATCGGCGGCACTGAGCTAAGGGGCGAGCATGTGCCGCTCCTACGTCAACGGTAACCTGCAGATCTCGGCATATTGAACTGGCTCGACAGGCAACGCGGAAATCCCAATGGACCTGTTTACGGACGACGACAAGGCCAGCATCTCCGAGGCGATTGCCGCGGCCGAGCGGCGCACCAGTGGCGAAATCATCGCGGTGGTGGCTTCGGCCAGCGCCAATTATGGTTATGTGCCGCCGCTGGTTGCCGCGCTGGTGGCACTGGTGGTGCCGTGGCCATTGATCTACTTCACCTGGATGCCGGTGCAGACGATCTATTTGGTGCAGCTGGCCGTGTTCTTGCTGGTGGCGCTGGCTACGTACCAACGCGACGTGCGCTTGTTCTTTGTGCCAACCAAGGTGAAGCACGAACGCGCGCACCGCCGCGCCATGGAACAGTTCGTGGCACAGAACCTCTATACGACTGAGCATCACACCGGTGTGCTGATCTTTGTCTCGGTTGCCGAACGCTTTGCCGAGGTGATCGCCGATCAGCGCATTTATGCGCGCGTCCCCAAAGTCAGTTGGGACGAGATCGTGCGCGGTCTGACTTCGGAGATCGGCGCGGGACGCGCGACTGTTGGCTTCAAGCAAGCAATCGCGGCAGTTGGCGCCATTCTCGCCGAGCACTATCCACCCGGTTCACGCCAGCTCGACGAACTGCCCGATCATCTGATCGTCATTGACTGATTGCGCGGCTGCCCGAAGCTGGGCGGGAGGTCAGGTTGCATGCGCTGCAGCATGCCGCGCAACTCCGTCAAAGCTTGATTGATTGCGGCAGCGGGTTGTATGGCGCCTTCAGCCTCGAACCGGGCGGCGGCTGTCGTAAACAAGCGATCTGCTTTCAATAGCCTGGCGCTGTCACCAATCAGACGGCCCGATGTCCACAAGGCATTGGCTAGGTTCGTCGCAGCCCCCGCCCACGCGGCTGAACCCGCATTCTTGTCAACCAATTCGAAGGCGACATCATAGGCATCGATGGCCCGGTCAAGCCACGTTGGATCGCGGCTAAGCTCGGCGAGTTCCGAGCAGACATCACCCAAATGCGTGGCGATGCGCACGCGGTCGGCTGACGTCGCCGGCCCGGGCGTTGCTGCTGCCGCCGTTGCCAAACCTTCGGCCGCAGCCTGCAAGTGCCCCCATTCCTTGCTGATGAAGCCAAGGCGGGCCTGCGCAATGCCACGGTTCAGTAGCGCGGTGAAATGCTCCAGCGGTGCTGACTGGGCGTTATGGACTTCGAGGGCGCAATCAAGGCTGCGGATCGCCAGCTGCAGCGTTTCGACAGCGGCTGCTGGCGGCAGTAGCGGTTCAACCGTGCTGGCCAATTCAGCGGCACGCATCAAGGCTGTCGCATGGTTGACGTGCAGCAGCGCCCACTCGCCCGGGGCCTGTTGCCGGTCTTTGACGCTGATTGCCTGATTGTAAGACCATGCCGCGAAGCGGAAGCGCTCAACATCCGAGGTGCGCTCGCCCAGGGTGGTCAAAGCGTTCCCGAGGCTGTTTTGCGTCAGCACCCAGAGTGTCGCCAGTCCAGGCTGACGTGGTGCGCCCCCGGGCGCCGCCTGCTCCAACGCCTGCGCATAAACGACAATGGATTCCGCGAGCGCCTGGCTATCGTCGTACACTTCGAACGCAGTCTGCAGCGCCGTGCCCTGCCGCAACGCGTAGAGCCAGCGGATCTCTGCATCCTCAGGGTCCAACGCGACTGCCGCGCCGCCATAGCACGTGGCTGCCTCGCCATATGCCAGCCGAGCTTCCGCCAACACCGCTCGCCAACCTTTGGTTTCCGCTAAGCGGCGCTTCGCCAGTCGCTGATCGCCCCGTGACGACGCAAGCTGTGTGACCGAGGCTGTCGCGCGCGCTTCAATGCCAGCCAGCAGCTGATCGGCCACCGCCAAATCGCCGGCTAGGATGGCAATCCGGGCCTCGCGTTCCATGGCTCCCGATTTGGTCCCGCCCGCAGCCGCACCAGCCGCATCGGCGAGGCGGCTTGCCAGCGCCGCTAGGTGCCCGGCACTTTGAACAAGGGCTTCTTCCAGGCGTGATAGCGGCACCGTCGCGAGTGCCGGATGATGCACGATCGGCATCAGCGCCTGCGGGGCAATGGCGTGAGCCCGGGCGATCTCGACAATCATCGGCGGAACTGATGGCGGTGCCGGTTGAACCTGGATGGATGACTGTATTGCGGGTGCAAATAGGGGTGCCAACGGCGCAACAGCGGCAATCGGTGGCGGCAGGAAGTTGAAATCAAAATTGACGGCTGGCTGCTGTAGTGTGAGCTGCGCCGCAAAAGGCGGTTGTTCGAGCACCACTGTCGCCGTCGCCGCAACAGCTGCTGATGGCGACAATGGAACCGGTTGTTCCGTTACAAACGGCAAGTCTGCCTCGTCATCATGCCACGGCACTGGTCCTTCGGCTAAGGCTGCATCAATGAGATCTGGTGTCGCATCGATCTCTGGCAGCGCACGGGCAAAGCCGCTGAGCCGCTCAAGATCCCGGAAACTGGCATCCAGCAGTTCATAGCTGAGATCGACGTTGAATCCGAGTTTGGCGACCGCCTCCAAGACGGCGGCGAACGGATCAGGATGGCCGTCGGCGGCTAGCAGGTGGCCCGTCAAAGCGTGCAGCAATCGCGTCAGCGCACCCGTATCGATGCCGCCTTCCGCCATGCGGCCACGCGCCAATACAGCCATACCCTCGATCGCCGCACGGAATGCAACAGCATCGGCGCTCGCCAGCATGGGACGCACAACGGCGGCCTCGAGGTTTTCAGCAGCAATTGCGGGGTGAATGGGACCGGCGCGTGATCCATCAATCGCCACAAGTGTTGCGGCGAGAAAATCGAGGATCGTTCGTTCAAGCGCCATTCACCAAAGGTCCAGGGGTGTCGCGCCAGAAATCAGCACGAATCACTGCTCCGGAGACTATCTGGCAACTGCGGTTGTAACGAGGCGATTTTCGGTTCTGCTTCAGGCCCATCCACGGTTTTACGCCGCTCTGCGCTCCACGAGCTGATGATCTGGCGCTGGACATCGACATAACCATCGGCAGTGCTGCGCAGAACTGGCCGTAGCAAGGCTGTCAAGCGTGGCAGACGATGGAACGGCACGGTTGGCATAGCGTGATGCGCCGTGTGGTTAGGCATGTTCCAGGCCAGCCAGTTGATCAGCGGCGAGGCAAAAATGGTGCGTGAGTTGAGCAGCATGTCCGGGACCAGCGGACAGGCGGTGTGTTCGGCCATCAGATAAGCACGCAGGAAAGGCTGACCAGTCAGTATTGGAATGAGCCACAGCCAGATCAGTACGGTCCAGGAGTTAGCGACAGCGACGAGCGCCAAAAGGACATAGGCACCGAGATAAACTCGTGCTTCCCGCAAGACCTTGGCGTGGGCCTTAGGCGGAACGTAGGTTTCAGGTGTCCCGCCCGCAGCCAACTTGACCATCGCAACGACCATGGACCACCAGCGCGCGACGCCCGTCAGTGCCCACAGGTGTCCGGGCCAATCGCGCGGCTTCGGTGCCGCCAGTTCGGGATCGTGCGCGGCATCCTGAGTGTGGCGGTGGTGGGCCAGGTGGAAATAGCGGAACCAGCGCGCTGGCAGGACGGTGACGAAGCCGATGGCATCGGCTACGGCGACATTCAGCCAGGGTGTCCGGAAAGCAGTTCCGTGGATGCACTCATGCTGTGCCGTGAACAGGAAGGTCAGCAGGATACCGTGAGCGAGCAACAGCGGCGCCAAAAGCCATGGATTGGTGGTCATCGTGATTCCGGTGCCGGTGCACAACAGCGCGCCCAGATGCAGCGCCAGGTGCCGCATTGCCGGCGCGTCCGACAGGGTCCGCAGCGCCGCCAACTCGCGCGTATCGAGCGCCGCCAGCGCCTGCCTATGGGTAATCCCACTCACGCCTTGGTGTCCGCGCCCAGTTCGATAACGATCGGTGCCGTGGCGGACTTGCCGAGCTGGCGCAAGATGCTGGCGAGCGCCGCCAGCGACTTCGGCTGTTCGCCCCGGATGCCCATGGCGTCAGCCAGCTTCATGAAATCGGGCGGTATTGGATCGACGCCGATTGGACCGATCTCTTTGGCAATCATGAAGTCCTTGATCTCGCCATAGCCGTGATTGTTCCATATGATTAGGGCGATACCGGCATTGGCTTCCCTGGCCGACATCAGTTCGGGCAGCGTGAACTGCAATCCGCCGTCCCCCATCAGCGCCACCACGGCGCGATCCGGCATTGCCAGCTTGGCACCGATTGCGGCGGGCAGAGCAAAGCCGAGCGTGCCAAATCCCGTGCCGGCACAGAACAGCGAGCGCGGCTGGCCGGCATGATAGCGCAGCTGCGCCCGGTAGGCTGGCTTGGTCGAGTCGCCGACCAGGATCGGATCGTCACCCGCCATGCGGATTGTATCGAGCAATTGATCGTAGAACGGGTCTTCGATTTCGCGCGTGCGGGCGCTGATCGTCTTGTAGTCAGCCAGCACTTTCTTGGTCCAGACTGCGTCGTGCTTGTGGGTCGCTGGCAGCCCAGCGAGAAGCGCTGCGAGCGCCTCGTGAGTGTCCGACGTGATACTGAGCACAGCTGGCGACCCAACAGTCATCTGGCGTGGATCAATATCGATGCGGATCATCGCCGTCGTTACGGCGAACGGCTGGTTTGACCAGAAGCCATAATCCGTCTCGCCGAACTCCGTGCCGATGGCCAGCACAATATCTGCCTCGTTCATGTGCACCCGGCCATCGTCATAGGCGATCGCCCAGTCCCCGAGCAGCGGATGCCCGATTGGCAGTACGCCGCGCGCGTTGGTCGTCAATTGCACCGGCGCATGCAGCTTCTCAGCCAGTGCCCGCACCTCGGCCGCCGCCTTGATAGCGCCGCCCCCTGCCAGGATCATCACGCGCTTGGCTACCACCAGCCGCGCTATCGCATCTTTGATTGAAGCCGCCGAGGCCGCCGGCACGCTGGTCGCGGAACGTCGCGCGGGACCTGGCGAAAACTCCAGCTTCTGTTCAATCACATCGATCGGGATCTCGATGTTGACGGGCCGCGGCCGGCTCGACTCGAACACGGCGAAGGCAGCCGCTAATACGTCCGGCAGGTCCTCGGCGCGCTGCAACGTGTGCGTGAATGCCGTCAGCCCCGCTGACAGATTGCGCTGGTTGGGCATCTCGTGCAGGAAGCCGCGTCCAAGCGCCAGTTCGTGCCGCCGGTTGACTGTGGAGATCACCAGCATCGGCACGCTGTCGCCATAGGCTTGGCCCATGGCGGTAGCGATGTTGGTCAGTCCTGGTCCGGTGATCACGAACGCCACGCCCGGCTTGCCCGTGGCGCGCGCAAAGCCATCAGCCATAAAGCCAGCGCCCTGCTCGTGACGCGGACTGACGTGGCGCAGCTTCGTCTGCCACAAACCCCGGTACAGCTCAACATTGTGAACGCCCGGAATGCCGAACACATGCGTGACGCCGTAGGTTTCCAGCAGATGCGCCAGCATGATGCCGCAGGTCACTTGGGGCATGGCAGACCTCTTGATGTTTAAACGGCGCAATGGTGCGGCAGGGCGCGTGGATCGGTTGCCCGCAACATAGTCTGCACTGCCGTGCCCTTGGTCAAGTTGGCTCCGCTGCGCTTAGCTGTTTCTTGGACGGCTTTGCCAGCTACGCGCCCAGCGCCGCCTTCACCGCCAGCATGCCGTCGCTGAGCACACTGACGGCGTGGTCGATGTCGGCGGCGCTGGTTTCCGGTGAGACCAGCAGCATGCCGTGGAATGGCGTGATGACGACGCCGCGATTGAGCGCGAACACCTGCAACGCAGCCAGGCCCCCGTCATGGTCGATCATGCCAGCCTCGCTGCCGTTGCGTGGCCGTGTTGCTGAAGGCACGATCTCGGCGCGCAAGCCCACCCGCACCATGTGCCAAGGCAAGCCGGCCCCGACGATCGCCGCCGCTAGCTTTTGCTCCAGACGCTCGGCTTGCGGCATTGCCTTGGCATAGGCCGCTTCCGTCATCACCGCCTCGAACACGGTGCGGATTAGTGCCAGCTGCAGAGCGCTGCCCGACAGGGTCGTGCCGATGCCGCTGTAACCAGGCTCGCGGTCCGTCAAGAACGCACGCAGCCGCTGGTCGACAGCCGCCGACCAGCCATAGACAGCGGCCGGAACACCGCCGGCGATCGGCTTGCCAAGCACGAAGAAGTCAGGCTCGAGCGTGTGCGTGCCGGTGTATCCGGCTGGTCCGGAGCTGATGGTGTGCGTCTCGTCGATCACCAGCAGCGTTCCGGTCGCCCGGGTCAGCGCGCGCAAGGCGGCGTGGTAGCCGGGTTCCGGCAGCACCATCGAACAATTGGTCATCACTGGTTCGGCCAGCACGCAAGCGACGTCGCCTGCCGCAAGCGCCCGCTCCAGGGCCGCCACATCGTTGAATTCGATCACGGAACTCGTCGCCGTTACATCGCGCACCTCGCCAACCAGGCCGGGGCGGTTGCGCGGCTGGCCGTGCTCCAGCGCAACGTAACTGTCTTCCACCGCGCCATGATAGCAGCCGTTGAACACCAGCACCTTGGCTCGTCCGGTGATGCCACGGGCCCAGCGCAGCACCGCCCGGTTAGCGTCCGACGCCGTTGACGTCACTTGCCAGAACGGCAGGCCAAAGCGTTCACTGAGCAGTTCGCCAACGCGCGCCGCGTCGGCAGTCGGCAGCATAGTCGTGAAGCCGCGGGTCGCTTGCGCTGCCAAGGTCCGGATCACCGGTTCGGGCGCATGGCCGAACATCGCGCCGGTATCGCCAAGACAGAAATCGATCAGCGCGTGCCCGTCGACATCTGTCATGCGCGCGCCGCGTGCAGCTTCGATGAAGTGCGGAAACGGCGTTCCCCAATCCGACATCCAGTGCAGCGGCACGCCATGCAGCCAATGCTTGGCGGTCTCTTCAGCCAATGCCGCTGATTTGGGGTTGTCGCGCGCGAACCGCAGCCGCTCGGCCGCCATCAGCCGGCCAATGCCATCGTTGATGCCGCGCGCATCTGGATCGGAAGTTGCAGCCATGCATGTCCCCTTCGCTGTTGCGTGCCGATCCGCTACTTCTCAGGTCGCGGCCGTGCTACGCAAGTATCCGGTCGGTTGCGTAGCTCAAAGGATAGAGCACTTGGCTTCGAACCAAGGGGCTGGGGGTTCGAGTCCCTCCGCGACCGCCAGACGCCAAACGGAAACCGGGGTCAGGCACTTGTGCAGCACTCCGAAGCGTCCCCTTTTGCAAGCGCGCGCCAGCGCACAAGTGCTTGGCCCCGGCTGCCACGCGCCTCAGCCGTCAAGCGCTACGTAGTCTATCTCCATGAACGCCGCCACTTCTGGGAGCCAGCGGTCGCGCACGAAGGCGATGTGGGCGGGGTGCAGGTCGTAGGACTTGTAGGCGCGCTTATCGGCAAATTTCATCGATAGGCCAAACTGGTACTCGTTTTTGGCGCTGACCTGGCGCATCGCTTCGAACTGCTCGACGCCGGGGATCGCCGCCAGCGTTCGCGCTGCCGCCAGGAAGCTGGCTTCTTCAGCCGAACCGGCTGGGTGCTGCAGGCGAAACACGACCGTATGTTGGATCATGGGAGTTTTCTTTCATCGCAAGGCGTTATCCGAAAGCAGGCAGTGACGCGGCCAGCTTTAACTCAAGGCGCCCATGAATTGCAGCAGCACCGTGCGGTTGGAGCCATGCTGCCGGTGTTCGATCAGGTAGATTGCCTGCGAACGGCTGAGCGCTAGTTTGCCGTCGACAACCGGAATGCTCAGACTGACGGGTGTCAGCAGTGTCTCGCGATGCGCTGGCCCGTCGTCGGGACCTTCCGCGCTGTGCCGGTGATCACCTTCGGGCGGCAGCCGATTGAGAGCCGCCATCAGACCTGCCTGGATGTCAGGGTCGCTGTTTTCCTGAATCGTCAGCGACGCTGAGCCATGTTTCAGGAACACGTTCAAAAGTCCGTCGCGCGCCGAAAGCGTGGCTAACCAAGCCGCTACCGCCTCGGTCACGTCGTCGAAGGAGCGCCCGCGCGTCACTACGGCAAACTCATGCCGCGCAAGGCAGATCGGCAGCAGCGTATGGGTCCCGTCGTGTCGCCGCACCGTCTGTTCCTGATGTCGCTGCGGCGGTTACCCCTCAAAGCGGGGTAGCGTTGCCGGGTTCCTTGCTCAGATCGTCCATGATCGACTTGAAGCGCTTCACCATCTTTTCGAAGAACGTCATGGCTTTGTCGATTTCCGCTTCCGAGGGCAAGGTGAATTCAACCTTGGCCGACGGCAATCCCGTGCCGCCAGCCTTTGCTGCAGCCTGCAACCGCAGATTTTCTGCAGTCAGACGGTCAATTTCTGTCTCCAGGGCGATCCGCTCATCGGGCGCACTGCGGCACACCAAGGCGTCGATGGTACCCGAGCAGGTGGTGATATGGCCAGTCGCCACGTCCATCCGCACAAAGCCACCGTCGACCGGCTTCAAGGTGAACGCCTCGTTGGCGCTCGCTGGCGCGCTCACCACAATGGTCCCGCCAATGATGCTGGCCGCTATTGCTACGAATGCTGCTCTGCGCATGACTGGCTCCCTCTGAGGGCCTGAAGTGCCCTAGTATCCCGGCGCGCTGCCGGCCGCACTCACATAAGCGCGCGACACAGCCATTTTTAGTGTGAACGCGTTCGCATCTCAACTGCTGAAATCAACCGAATAAATGAGAGTAATAGTGGTTGTCATTTATCGGCCATGTGGAGTGTTATTGTAGGTCTCATAGTAAATATGGATGTTAACTTACGATTTACCGAATAACGGCAGTGTCCATTTCAGGTTCGCATCTCGTTCTTGCTCAGTGATCCGCCGATTGTGTGACTCAGGTCTCTGATTGCGAGGCCCGAGGTACCGGATGTGAGGCTCAGCTGGGACAATGCCCGACCGCGCACTCCGGCCGCCTGTCAAGCTGCAGACGATCCGCCGGAGTTTGAACTGATGCCCGCCAACACCGAAATCGCCAGCCCCGCCGGGGATTTGCGCCAGCTGCATGGCCGCGCGCCGGGCCATACCCCAGCCGCCAGCGCTGGTCTGGATGGAATCGTCAAGCGTATTGCCGCCGATATCGCCAGTGCCAGTGCGCACCGCAGTGCCATGCTCGACGCCCCGCCGCAGCCATTGGCGGAGGTTGAAGACACCGTTGTTGTTGCGCAGATCGAATCAGCCTTGCGTGGGTTGCCGCCCCGCAATGCCACGCCGGCCGAGCCAACCGCGACTGTCGCTGTCAGCGGTGCGGGGCTGCTTGCCGACCATGGTACGTTCTACAGCTCGCTAGCGCGCACCTTCGCTGCGCCAATCTCAGTCAGGCCGTCGCGCGATACCGTACGCGTCGCTCCGCCGCAAAATCCACCCTTGGTTGCTACGCAAAGCCGGCGGCGAGCGGCCGACCAGAATGCGAACGTTGCTGTTGCATCCGAACTGCTTGCCGTGGCGCCGGGCACGCCGCCAACACACATCGTGCCGCAGCCAACGTTGCTTGAACAGGGCGCCCATCTGGCATTACCGGCACCGGACTCGACAGCCGCTGCAAATACTTTCCCAGTGTGGCTCGCTGAACCCCTGCCAACCGAAACGGCGACGGTGCCTTCAGGACTCGCTTTCGACGAATCGCCAGACTTATCTGCGGCGGAATTGCCCCTTCCTGTCAGCACGCACCTTGCTGGTATGGAAGCGCGCCTGTGCGCGGCCATTGCCCAACTCGCTGAGCGGCGGGCAGATAGTGCGCCAGGCAACGACACGCACCAGATGGCACAAGCGGTCGGTATGCTGACGACAGAACTCACTCACCTGCGCGTTGACGTGCAGGCCTTGTCGCCCGTGCATGAGGCGCTTGACCGCATTCAATCCCGCATGGACGCTTTTGACCGGAAGATGGCGCGGGTTACCGACGAGGAGGGCATCGCTGCACGTTTGCTCAGCGTCGATCAGCGGCTGGCTGGATTGGAATCGCTGATCAGCGCTGAACTCCAGGCGCAACAGCATGATGCTGCTGAATCCTCCAGCAATGGTCCGTCCATTCCCGAGATGTTGGCTGACCTTGCCGCCCGAATTGATGGTCTGCGGCAGGTTGCGCCCCTCACCGCAGCGGCGCTTGCCGATCAGCCGCCGGTTTGGCAGCCACCTGTTGTCCCAATGACAAATCGACTGGACATATCTGGCGAACCCGCCCCGGCTGCTGAAACTGAGTTGGCGGCGGAACCGTCGCCGCTGGCCGCGACCAGCGGGCCTCTGGGTCAGTCACGTCTACAAACGGCGCAGGACATTGCGCAAACACGCAACAGCATGCGCCGTGCCGCTGAAAATCTGGCCGCCGCCGAGGATGGCGGTCGCACCAGCCTGTCACGCGAGGATCTGGTGGCATCGGCCCGCCGGGCCGCCAATGCGGCGACCAATCGCGCGGCGTCGCCGCCCCCGAAACCGGCTGTGGCTCTTGACCCCGGCAGCAAATTACCAGGACCTGAGGTCATGAACGCGCCGTTGCCACCCCGCCCTGCCATGAATACTGGCTTGCCGCGTCCGGCCGCGCAGCGATCGGCCGGTTTCTCATTCACCGATCCGCGCATATTGCTCCTGGTCGCAGCGGTAATTCTGACCTGCCTGTTCGCAGGCCTGCTCTATGGCAAGCTGGCGGGCCGGCGCACGGCGTCGCTGATCATTGAGCGCGTCGACGGTATTGCGGTGGCCAATGCAAGCACGACTGAGCCGGCCGCTGAAAGCCCGTCGCTGCTTGACGGCACGCAGTTCATGGCAGCTGAGGCAACCGCTACCGCTGAGCTCAACACGGATCCCGATCTTGCGCCGATCGCCAACGCCGAGCCTGATACAACCGCCGGTATCTCAACACTGCCGCCTGACCTGATAGTGCCTCGGGTGCCGGCCGCTGAAGCCTCGCCAGTCTCGGTCGACGCGACACAGTTGGCCGGCAACGATCCTGCGGCGCTGGCATCAGCGCCGAAACTCGCGATCCCGCCAGCGATCGCCGGACCGCTGGTACTGCGCCTTGCCGCCGCCAAGGGTGAAGCACCAGCGCAATTCGAGATTGGCCAGCGCTACGCTGACCCGAAAGCCAAGCACCGCGACCTGAAGGAAGCCGCGCTGTGGTTCGAACGATCGGCCAAACAGGGTTATGCCGTCGCGCAGTACCGGCTTGGCGCCCTTTATGAACGCGGCCAGGGCGTGGCGCGGGATCAAGAGGTGGCGCGCGACTGGTATGACCGGGCGGCCCAGCAAGGCAATGTCAAAGCCATGCACAATCTGGCGGTGATCATCAGTGGCCCCGAGGCCGGTGCGCCGAACTACCAAATGGCCGCTGCATGGTTTAGCAAGGCTGCAGAGTTTGGCTTGGCCGACAGTCAGTTTAACCTAGCGGTACTGAACGAGAACGGTCTGGGTGTGGCGCAAGATCAGGCCGAGGCCTATCGTTGGTATGGCCTAGCGGCCAAGGCGGGCGACGCCGAAGCCAGCCGGCGGCGCGATGCGATGCGGACGCAAATGCTACCCGCGACGGTTAGCGACATCGATGCTGTGATCATGGCTTGGCAACCGAAGGCTCGGGATCGCGCCGCCAACGAAGGTGCGCGGACACAAGGTAATCTGTCGCTGCGCACGGGCACCGAATTATTGGGCACCGCACAACCGGGCATTGCTGTGGCGACTTTGGCCAACGCGCCGGCGACTGGCTCGTCCAAGAACACCGCTCGGCTCAATCCCGTGCAGGTCAAAGTACTCGGGCTGAAACCGGTCAAAGCCGCCAAAGCGAAAGCATCAGCCGCCAATGCAGCCAGCGCCGTGATCGCACCGGAGCCGACTGCAGATCAGGTGCTGTTGGTGCAGCAGATGCTAGCCCGGCTGGGCTATGATCCGGGCGGCGAGGACGGTGTCTTGACGCCAAAAACGCGCCAAGCCATCCGCACCTTCGAGACCCGTTCCGGCCTACCCGCCACCGGCCAACTCGGCGCCGACCTGGTCCGCCGCTTGAGCGAACTGGCGGGGTGATCCTGGCGAGCGATGGCACGTGCTTGTGGAAGTTCCTTTTTGCTCGGCCGCGCTCGTTGACTGGAGGCCCGGTCGGCCGTTGCCGCTCGAGAACGATGAAGCGATCGCAGTGGCCAGTCTTGGTTCTGAACGCCCCCTATGTGCGCCATTGGGTCAATCCCCATCGCCGCTACTGGACCTGAGCGCCGAATGGCGTATCAAGTCGGCCACCAAACCTTGAGCGAGGTGGAGCATGGGCGGCGATCTGGATAGTGTGTTGGCGCGGCTTGACGCTGGGCGAGAGGCAGCGCTGCAGCGCTTGTTCCAGCTGCTGAGCATTGCGAGCATCTCGGCTGATCCAGCCCACAACGCTGATTGTGACCGTGCCGCCTGTTGGCTGGCCGCTGATCTGCAGGGGATGGGTTTTGACGCCAGTGTGCGTCCAACCAGCGGCAGGCCAATGGTCGTTGGCCACTACCGCACCAAGCGCCACGGCGCCCGGCATGTGCTGCTGTATGGCCACTACGACGTGCAGCCGGTCGATCCGCTTGAGTTGTGGACGCATCCGCCGTTTGAGCCGCGCCTTATCGAGGATGCCCAGCACGGCCCCCTCATCAGCGGCCGTGGCACGTCGGACGACAAGGGTCAGCTGATGACCTTCATGGAGGCCATGCGCGCGACGCTGGCCGTGACCGGCGACTTGCCGGTTTCGGTCACCGTATTCCTGGAGGGCGAAGAGGAAAGCGGCAGTCCGAGCTTAGAGCCGTTTCTTAAGGCCAACGCCGCCGAACTCACGTGCGATGCCGCGATGGTCTGCGACTGCTGGCAATGGAACGCGACGACGCCAGCCATCACCACCATGCTGCGCGGCCTTGCCTTCACCGAACTGACCATCAAGGGGCCGTCGCACGACCTGCATTCAGGCATGTACGGCGGCGCTGCGATTAACCCGATCCGGGCGCTCACGCATGTGCTCGCCGGACTGCATGACGCCCAGGGCCGCGTGCAGATCGAAGGCTTTTATGACGGTGTGCCCGAGTTGAGCACCGCGCAGCGGACGCAGTGGGCCGCACTTGGGTTTGACGAGAAGCAGTTTCTGAGTGAGATCGGCCTGACCCGGACGGCGGGCGAAGCGGGCCGCTCGGCGCTGGAACTTGTTTGGGCGCGGCCGACTGCCGAAGTGAACGGCATCTGGGGTGGCTATACGGGGCCGGGTTCGAAAACGGTGATTCCGTCAGTGGCTGCAGCCAAGCTGACGTTCCGGCTGGTTGGTGACCAGGATCCAGACGCGGTGATTGCCGGCTTCAAGAAGCTGGTGGCCAGCCGGCTACCGCCGGATTGCACTGCGGCCTTTGACGGCGGCCATGGCAGCCCGGCGATCAGCGTCGACGCTGGCTCTGGACCCGTGCAAGCTACCGCCCGTGCGCTCGCCGATGAATGGGGCAAGCCGGCAGTATTGATGGGCTCTGGTGGTTCCATCCCTGTCGTGCAGTCGTTCAAGACACTGCTTGGCATGGAGACCGTTTTGGTCGGTTTCGCGCTCGACGACGATCGCATCCATTCGCCCAACGAGAAGTACAATCTCATGAGCTTCGAGAAAGGGGCTAGGTCATGGGCGCGCATCCTGGCAGCGCTGTGAACGAACGTGAGTTGGCGAGCTGATGAGTGGTGAGTCGATACAGGCAGTTCCCGTCGTATCATCTCGCCAGCTCAGGCTCTGCGATAGCTTGACAACGCGCGCCGCAGTACGGCGGCGAAATCGCGGCGTTGCGCGTCGCCGAGAAACGTGGCCAGCGCCAGCCGGCGGCCGCTTTCTGCCAGCGCCAATTCGCATACGTCGCCAGACAACTCGCGCGTGCTGACATTCACCCAGGACGCGTTGAAATCAATCTGGCGCCGGTTGCCCGATTTCGCAATTTGCGTGACCGCTAGCCGGTTACCGGCGATCTCGACGATCTCAGATCTGCGGGCGTCAGCGAAGTTGGCGCGAAACGCCCAATAGACCAGCGCCACGTCAAGGCCCAGGAACCCTGCTACGGGCCAAGCGCCGAGTGACAGGAACACCATGCTCATGCCAAGGCAGGGCAAGCTCAGCGCCAACATCACCGCTCCGAAGCCGGCGCGCGACAGCGAACGGTGCGGCGTCAGGACCGCGCGGAACTCTGGAGCAGCAGCGGTTTCCGGGTGGCTCTGATCGGTCATTCAGGCAATTTATCCGTTCTCGCCCCGGAGGGAAGCATGCGCGACGCCATCACGCCTAAGCCGAAACCTAAGACTGCGGCATCCTCCAACAAACAAGGCAAAGCGACGCCGCGCAAGACCAGTGCCATATCGATTGACGCAGATCGCCTGTTTGCCGTCCTGGCCGCCGACCGGCCTGATCCACGCAGCGACCTGGAGTATCAGGACCCCTATACGCTGCTGGTCGCCGTGGTGCTCTCGGCGCAGGCGACTGACGTGGGCGTTAACAAGGCAACGCGGGTGTTGTTTGCCCTGGCCGCAACACCTCAAGCCATGCTGGCGCTTGGCGAAGACCGCGTGCGCGACGCCATCAAGACGATCGGCCTGTTCCGCAACAAGGCCAAGAACGTCATTGCCCTGTCGCAGCGGCTGATCGACGAGCATGATGGCGAAGTGCCGCGCTCGCGTACGGCATTGGAGGCGTTGCCGGGGGTTGGTCGCAAGACCGCCAATGTCGTGGTCAACGTCGCTTTCGGTGAGCCCACTATTGCCGTCGATACGCATGTGTTTCGGGTCAGCAACCGTACGGGTCTTGCACCCGGCAAGGACCCGCTCGCCGTTGAGTTGGCGCTGGAAAAGGTGGTGCCCGCCGTTTACCTCCGCAACGCCCATCATTGGCTGATCCTGCACGGGCGCTATGTTTGCGTGGCCCGCAAGCCACTCTGCTTCGATTGCGCGGTTGCTGAACTGTGCCATTTCCCCGACAAGACGCCGCGACCAGAGCCGAAGAAGCCAAGACCGGAGAAGCCATGACTGCTGCTCAATTTGCCGCCGAGTATGACGTGTTGGGCATTGGCAACGCCATTGTCGACATCATCGCCCGGACTGATGACGCCATGCTCGGCAAGCACGGCCTGACCAAGGGCTGGATGCGGCTGATTGAGGAACCCGACATCGCCCGGCTCTATGCTGACATGCAGGGTGTGGTTGAAGCCTCCGGT
>JANNSA010000696.1:0-7147 GCA_031402115.1 Hyphomicrobiaceae bacterium
CTGGCCGAAATCGTCACGATGCTGACGAGCGAGGGCATGCCCGTACACTACAACTGGCTGCGCCACGCCGAGACCGATTAGCTGGTTCCGCTCGATTGCAGTTGGCCAACCGAACGGCTCGCGACATCGCAGCGTCCAGCACTGCCAGCATCTTGAGGGGCTTGCCGATGTCAGAGACGCACCAGGCTGATGTGACTCCCCGCTGGATGACCTGGACAGGTTGGACCATGAGCGGCCTTGTCATCCTGTTCCTGACGGTCGATGGCGCCATCAAGCTGATCCCCCTGCCGATTGTTGGCGAGACCATGGCGCAGCTTGGTTATCCAGCAGATGCTACGACCGCGCGCATCCTTGGGTTCCTTACGCTCGGCGGTACCCTGCTCTATGCGATCCCGCGCACCTCGGTGCTCGGCGCCATCCTGCTGACGGGCTATCTCGGCGGCGCCATCGCCACCCACTTCCGGGTCGGCAGTCCGTTGTTCAGCCATCTGTTGTTTGGCGTCTATCTTGGCTTGCTTGTGTGGGGCGGACTGTATCTGCGCGATCGCGCCCTGCGACGTTTGATCCCGTTTAGACAGTGAAGTAGGCACTGCTCGGCTTCTGCCGCCAGTGGCGCGTGGCTTGTCATAGCGTCGGCGAGAGACGCGTGGAGTTAGGATGCGAGCGCCGCGCCATAGGCGGGCGCCAAAAGCGGGATGCGATGATGGCCGATTCCGGCATTCCACCCAGCGCTGCGCCCAAGCCGCCCGCCTGCCCGATCTGCAAGCGCCCGAGCACGGCCGCCGCCCGGCCGTTCTGCTCGAAGCGCTGCGCCGATGTAGACTTGCACCACTGGTTCGCCGGCAGTTACGCCGTGCCGATCGATGAGCCGGCCTCACGTTCTGGCAGCGAAGACGACCCGGTTTAGGTGACTTGCTTCGTCATCTGAGAGCAACTGCAACTATAAGTTGCGCAATTCTCAAACATGCAACTCATGACTAGCTTGTGGGTGACCTTGTCCGGCGCTGGGGCCGAGCAAGCGAACCGGCCCATTGTCGCGCCATGTTCGACCTCCCTCGCATCTCATCCTACCTGTCGCTGTCCGCGCTTGCCGGACTGGCGTTCATCGCGGCGTCATCAACTATTACGCGGGTGATCGACGGCGATAGTGTCGTGCTGGGAACTGGTGAACATGCACGCGTCATTGGGCTCGATACACCCGAGTTGCGCGGCGGACCCGCCTGCAGCCTGGAACTGGCGCGGACTGCCAAGGCGCGGCTCGTGGAAGCATTCCGGAACGGCGAAGTGTCGTTGCGCCGGGTCGCTGGGCGCGAGGCCTATAACCGCGTGCTGATCGATGTCGCGATCCGCGGCGAGCCGATGCTGACGGTCGGCCTCCGGGAGGGTTGGGCAAGAGCCGCCGACGGCCGCCGGCTGCCGGCCTGGTGCGAGTCGTAGCCGCTGCCGTCAGCGCCGCCACGTTTTGACACCGGCACCGTGACATGGCACGTGAGCGGTGATGACGGTCATTCCCACCGCACCTTCCGCCAACGCGCTCCACTACCGGCCTTATGTGTTTCACTTGGGCGCGCTGGGCCTGCATGGCTTTGCCGTGCAGATCCTGTCCGTCGCCGTTGGCTGGCAGGTTTACGACATCACGCGTGACCCGTTCGATCTTGGGCTCGTGGGGCTGGCGCAGTTCCTGCCGGCTTTGCTTCTGGTGTTGGTGACAGGGTTCGTCGCTGACCGTTTCAACCGCCGTGTCATCATGGGCTTGTGTATGGCGGCGGAGATCGCGGCAGCGCTCGGGCTGGTCGCCTTCACGCTGTCTGGCTCAAGTACTGTCTGGCCGGTGTTCGCGCTGCTCGTGTTGATTGGCACGGCGCGAGCCTTTTTCAATCCAGCGTCCGACGCTCTGGCGCCCAATCTGCTGTCGCGTGAGGCGATACCGCACGGCATTTCCCTCAGCTCACTCAACTGGCAGGTTACGACGATCATCGGGCCGGTGATGGGCGGGCTGCTATATGGGTTGGGCGGCGCGATGGCTTATGGCACAGCGGCGGTAATGCTGTTGTGCGCGGCAGCCGCAGTCCTGATGATCCAGCGCGTGGCGCAGGTAAACCATGTTGAGGAGACGAGCCTGGCTTCGTTGCTTGCAGGCTTCCGCTTCATCAAGTCAGAACCCATGGTGCTCGGCGCAATTTCGCTCGATCTGTTTGCCGTTTTGCTGGGCGGCGCCGTGGCGCTGATGCCGGTGTTTGCGCGCGATATCCTCGATGTAGGACCATGGGGATTGGGGCTGCTGCGCGCCGGACCGGGGATAGGTGCTATGCTGATGGCGATCTGGTTGGCCCGCTACGGCATCCGCGACCACGCTGGCAAGACCATGTTCTGGTGCGTGGCGGGTTTCGGGCTGTTTACGATTGTGTTCGGCGTCTCGACATCGGTGCCGCTGTCGGTGCTGGCGCTGATCATGATGGGGGCGTTCGACATGGTCAGCGTCTATGTGCGCGAGACGCTGCTGCAATTGTGGACGCCGGACGCGGTCCGGGGCCGGGTCAATGCCGTCAACCGCGTTTTCATCGGGGCGTCCAACGAGCTTGGCGAGTTCCGTGCCGGCGTCGCGGCGTCGCAATTTGGGGCAGTGGCGGCAGTGGTGATTGGCGGCGCAGGCACCATCGGCGTGGCGGCAGTCTGGAGTGTCATGTTCCCGCAACTGCGCCAGGCGCGCCGGCTGGAGGCGCCAGCCCTGACGTCGCCATAATGGTGCACCCTTTGCTTCCGGAGATAGCGAAGCCAGCGGACGGTGAGTCCTCTGGCCTGACTAACTTGAGAGTCAAGTCTGCGCGGTCAGCCGCCGCCCTTGATGCACTGTTCAAGACACTGGCTGCGAGCCTCCTCACAGGCGCTGCGATTGGCGCCGGACGCCTTGTAACAAGCCGCGAACTGGCTGCTGCACTGATTGCTGCACGAACCGCCGGCTTCCGCACGCCGATGCGTGTCAACCGACGTGAACGCCAGCACCACAGCAATCGCCGCAGCCGCAGTCGCCAGCCAAGCCAGGCGCATCTGTCCAATCTTAAACATGGTCATGGCTTCCTCCTTGGAAGTCCGAACAATCCATTGGGCCTGAACGCAACTGGCAACTCGCCGTACTCGCCGCTCGACAACCCAATTTCAGCAAATCCTGACGGACGGTGCCACTGTCCACATGAACGCTACCTGAATGACCTGCAACTGAGGAGAACGCTCGACAAAATTAGTTGCGGACGGCAAGACAAGCAAGCTGCCGTCGCTGCAACGGGCGACTTTGGCGGCGCGCTATTAGGTAACATCCATGTCCGTACGCGACCGGTGGCTGCAGAAACTGGGACGACAGGCAATCCACCTGCCACGCCGGCCCAAGCGCGCGCTGCTGATCCTGAACGATCTGTTGCTGCTTTCACTGGCGCTTTGGCTGGCGTTTTCGCTGCGTCTGAATACCTATTACGCGCCGCCTTCGGACGCGTTCACGGGCGTCCTCGCCGCCGGGCCGGTCATTGGCGTCATCACCTTCTATTATCTTGGGTTGTACAAGCTGGTGACGCGCTTCATCGGTCCCGGCGGTACAGTGCGACTGCTGGCAGCGACCGCGTTGGCGACCCTGTTGTGGGTGCTCTTCATCCAGTTGGCCGGTGTGCCGGGAGTGTTGCCGCGCTCGACCATCATTCTGTACTTCCTGTTTTCGGGCTTTCTGATCTGGGGCAGCCGGCAGGTGGTTGGCTGGATGCTGCGGCTGTTGCCGGATGTGACGCCGGCTTACTTCGATGGAGTCGCCAAAAACGTCGTCATTTATGGCGCCGGCCGGACCGGCGTGATGCTGCTCGACACGCTGCGCTACTCGCACGAGTACAAGCCAGTTGGCTTCGTTGACGAAAATCGCTCGATCTGGGGGCAATTCGTCAGCGGCCTGAAGGTCAGCCGGCCGTCGCGCCTGCCGAAGATGATTGAACAATTGCGGGTCGAGGAAATCCTGCTCGCTATCCCTGAAGCATCCCGGCAGCGCCAGCGTACGGTCATCAAACGGCTGCAAGTTCTGAACGTGCGCGTCAAAACACTGCCGGCCATGGCCGACATCGCGGCGGGGCGCATCCAGATCACGGATTTGCGCGCCATCACTGCCGAGGACTTGCTGGGCCGCGACCCGGTGCCGCCCGATCCATCGCTGCTGGCCCGCAATGTGCGTGGCAAGTCGGTGATGGTCACCGGAGCTGGTGGTTCCATCGGCAGCGAATTGGCGCGCCAGATCCTTAAACTGAAACCGCGTGAGCTGATCATCCTGGATGTCTCGGAATCGGCCCTGTTCGAAATCGAACGGGAACTGGTGACAGGCGCGCGGCGTGAAGACACACCGGTGCAGGCAGTGCTTGGCTCGGTGCTCGATGATGGACTGATGCGGCGCACCATTGAGCGTTGGGGCGTGCAGACCATCTACCATGCAGCCGCCTACAAGCATGTGCCGATGGTTGAGCGGAATCCGGCGGTGGGCCTGGAAAACAATACCTTCGGCACGATGATTGTCGCCGACGCAGCGCGTGATCTTGGCGTCGAGCACTTTGTGCTGGTATCGACCGATAAAGCCGTTAACCCGACCAACATCATGGGCGCCAGCAAGCGGCTTGCCGAGCATTATCTGCAATCCCTGGCGCTGACGCCCGAAGAAAGCAACGGCACCATCTTTACCATGGTGCGCTTCGGCAACGTCCTCGATTCGTCGGGCTCGGTCGTGCGTCTGTTCCGTGAGCAGATCGAGAAGGGCGGCCCGGTGACGGTCACCCACCGCGAAATCATCCGCTATTTCATGTCGATCCCCGAAGCTGCCGAGTTGGTGATCCAGGCGGGCGCCATGGCCAAAGGCGGCGACGTGTTCGTGCTCGACATGGGCGACCCCGTCAAGATCGACGATCTGGCGCGCAGCATGATCCGGCTGATGGGCCGGACCGTGAAGGACGAACGCAATCCCAAGGGTGAGATCGCGATCACGTATACGGGTTTGCGTGAGGGCGAGAAGCTGTACGAGGAGCTGCTGATCAGTGGTGACACGGCGGTCACCGCGCATCCGCGCGTGCATCGCAGTCGCGAGCCGTCGCTGACCTTGCCTGAGGTGCGGCGCACTATCGAATCATTGCGCGTGGCGATTGTCAGCCGAGATATCAGCGCGGTGCAGGCCGTGCTGCTGCGTGCTGTCGAAGGCTACCAGCCCGACGTGCGCGCCGCGACGCCCGGTCATGAACCAACCGTCATGCGGGCAGCTTTGAGCGGCCGGACCCTGCATTGATGCCAGCGGCAAGTCGGGCCAGCCAGTCGCGCCGCCGCCGGGTGATCCTTGTCGCTTCGCACGCGCCATCACTACCGCTGTTCCGTGGTGA
Organism: Hyphomicrobiaceae bacterium; assembly: GCA_031402115.1. Taxonomy (GTDB): domain Bacteria; phylum Pseudomonadota; class Alphaproteobacteria; order Rhizobiales; family Hyphomicrobiaceae; genus JANNSA01. The sequence continues at coordinate 5,388 of JANNSA010000696.1, forward strand.
CCTGATCCGCGCCATCGCTGGCCACGGTCACGAGGTGCTTTGCCTGGCTCCCGACTATGACAGCACGACCGAAGCCGAGGTGCAGCGCCTTGGCGCCGCGACCGGGCACTACCGGCTGGAGCGCACCGGCCTGAGCCCGCGTGCCGACCTGGCCAGTCTTAGGGCCTTGACGGCCGCGATCACGGACTGGCGGGCAGATGTCGTATGCGGCTACACGCCCAAACCCGCCGTCTATGCCAGCCTTGCCGCGCACCGCGCTGGCGTAGCGCGCATCGTGCCCATGATCACCGGGCTGGGCTACGCCTTCAACAGTGGCGGCAGTCTCAAGGCGCGCGCCGTCCGCCAGATTGCGCTGATGCTGTACGCCCGCGCCTTCGCGCGCTGCCACGGCGTCATCTTTCACAATGCCGACGATGCGGCGCTGCTGCAGCAAGCCGGTGCATTGCCGCCAGCCGTACCCGGCTTCGTCGTGGGTGGTTCCGGTGTTGACCTCGAGCGGTTTCACGCGCTGCCGTTCCCGCCGCCCAGCGAGGGCATCGTCTTTCTGATGATCGCGCGGCTGGTGCGCTACAAAGGCGTGGTCGAATTCTGCAAGGCGGCCCGCGCTCTGAAAGCCCGCAGTGCGCGCGCACGCTTCATCCTGGCTGGGCCACCGGAAACCGGACCCGCTGGGGTGCCGCTTGATATCGTGCAAGGCTATGCCGACGCCGTCGACTATGTCGGTCCGCAAACTGATGTGCACGGCCTGCTGGCCCGCTGCCACGTCTATGTGCTGCCGTCTCATGGCGAAGGCTTGCCGCGAACGGTGCTGGAGGCCATGGCGGTCGGGCGGCCGGTGATCACGACGACGGCGCGCGGCTGCCGCGATACGGTGGTCGATGGCGTCAACGGCCGGCTGGTGCCGGTTGGCGACAGCGAGGCACTGAGCGAGGCGATGCGGACCATGCTCATGCGCCCCGACTTACTGCCCGGCATGGCCGCCGCCAGCCGCCGCATGGTCACCGAACGCTTCGACGTAAGGCTGGTCACCGGCCAGATGCTGGCGGCACTGGGGCTGAACGACTGAGACCAGACCGCTTAAATCCTGACCGAAGGATTCCTAAAATCGGCCTACCGGCCGCAGGCCGCGCAAGGATTGCCAAGTCACACGAAGGACAGTCAGCACAACAAGTGCATCACTTCGAGTGTGGTTGTGCGGCGGCGTAGGGTGCGAAAGGCGACTTCGCCGTATCGCACCAAAGCGGGCTGTGGGCGCCAGCCTTTGGTGCGATGTGGCCTGAAGAAGGCTTTTCGCACCCTACCATTCGCAACCCAATTTGCCGATGCATTCGCAGCGATTCTTGGTCGACGTGCCCATTGTGTGGGCTGGAAGGCGCTGCTGCGTACCGATTTAGTCAACGGACGGCGCCGCTGAAGAAGTAGAGTCCCAGACCGGCCGTGAAGATCATGTCGCCATAAATGCCATGCTCCAGCACAGCGGCCCAGAACGAGCGGCGGCGCTGATAGCGCCACGCCAGCACCAGGCCAGCAAGGAAACTCAGGATTACCGCGATCCAGTTGCGCATGATGATGTGGGCAAAACCAAACAGAGCTGCGTTCACGACAATGGCGAGCCAGGGCCGGCCTTCGAAGTCGCGGTACTCCTCGCGCAGGACGAGCGAGGTCTCCGCGTCGACCAGCAGGTCGAGCGACGGCCGTCCCGGCGCGTGCGGGACGAACCGGACGCGGCGCGTCGCGCGCCACGCCACGGGCGGCGCCTC
>JANNSA010000697.1:0-9164 GCA_031402115.1 Hyphomicrobiaceae bacterium
CAAGCACATGGCCGGCAACGTGCTGCGACAAGCGCCCGGCAAGCAGAGCCTGCGCGTCAAACGCCGCCTCGCCGCCTGGGACGACGCGTTCCTGGCGAGCCTGATCGCAGCCGGGTAAATTCGTTCACCCGATTCCCCTGCTTCGCCAGCGCCCTTCGGTTGCATTCGCGCGCTGGCTCGCCTATAAGCCGCGCTTCCGAGCCGCCCGGCGGGGCATGCCGTGGCGGTTCATGAAGGCACTCAAAAAATAGCCCAAAGCTTGTTTCTCGCTCGTTGACGAGGTCCGGTTTGTGACCAGACTGCAGCCAACTCTATAGAGCTTAGCGGGAACAGTGGCGGGCCTAGACAAGGAGCTCGAGAGCAAAATGCCCAAGTTGAAAACCAAGAGCGCGGTCAAAAAGCGCTTCAAAGTAACGGGATCTGGCAAGGTCAAGGCACAAGCCGCCGGCAAGCGCCACGGCATGATCAAGCGGACCGCTAAGTTCATTCGCGACGCGCGCGGAACTATGGTGCTGTCCGACGTGGACATTAAGCGGGTCAAGCAGTTCATGCCCTACGCACGCAAGCCGCGCCGCCGCCGCGTGGTCACGGCAACCGCCGTCGCCGCCACGCCAACCAGCTGATTTCCGTTCATTCCTGAGGAGTTGCCATCATGGCACGCGTCAAGCGCGGCGTAACTGCCCACGCCAAGCACAAGAAAGTCTACAAGGCCGTCAAGGGCCACTACGGCCGCCGCAAGAACACCATCCGCACGGCCAAGCAGTCGATGGAAAAGGCGGGGCAATACGCCTATCGTGACCGCCGCGTGAAGAAGCGCAATTTCCGCGCGCTCTGGATCCAGCGCATCAACGCCGCGACGCGTGAGCTAGGCGTCACCTACGGCCGCTTTATTGATGGGTTGACCAAGTCGGGCATCGAGATTGATCGCAAAGTGCTGGCCGATCTAGCGATGAACGATGCGGATGCCTTCAAGGCCCTGGTCGACCAGTCGCAAACGACGCTGCAGGCGGCGTAATTGATTGACGTCCTGGCCCGTTGTTACCTGCAGCGGGCCAGTGCCGCATTCCGCAGTGCCGTCATCCCGGTGAGGGCCGGAACCCACACAAACTACGGCAAGCGAGATGCGTGCGGTGCGGGCAGTGAGTGCCATAATAGCAAGCGAAGCATGCACGGATGAATGCGGGGGTTTCGGCCTTTGCCGGGATGACGGCCATTTGTGAGGCTGCCGCGTCTTTTTCCGTTGCGCACCCGGACGGAGCAAAGGCATGGCCGGAAGCGATCTCGAGGCGTTGGAACGGGAACTGCTGGCGCAAGTGAGCGCGGCCGCTGACTTGAAGGCGCTCGACGACGTGCGCGTCGGTGCACTTGGCAAGAAGGGCCGTGTTTCCGAGCTGATGACGACGCTGGGCAAGTTGCCGGCTGAAGATCGCAAGAGTTTCGGCGCCACCGTCAATGGAATGCGTGATCGCGTCACGGCCGCGCTCGACGGCGCCAAGGAAAAGCTCGGTGCTGCCGCTCTTGATGCCCGCCTGGCATCGGAACGTGCTGACGTAACGCTACCGGTGCGCTTGGGTCCGGCCCATGAAGGCCGCATTCATCCCGTCAGCCAGGTCTGGGACGAGGTCTGTGAGATCTTCGGCGACATGGGTTTCGCCATTGCCGAAGGGCCTGATGTCGAGACTGACGAACTCAACTTCACCAAGTTGAACATTCCAGCCGAGCACCCGGCGCGTCAGGAACAGGACACGTTCTACTTGCGCCAGAAGCCGGGCGATACCGGGCCGCCGCTGGTGCTGCGCACCCATACCAGCCCCGTACAGATCCGCACGATGCTGGCGCAGAAACCGCCGATCCGCATCATCGCGCCGGGCCGTGTCTATCGTAGCGACAGTGACCAGACGCATACGCCGATGTTTCACCAGATCGAAGCGCTGGTGATTGATGAGGGCACGCATCTCGGCCACCTCAAATGGTGCCTGACGGAGTTTGCCAAAGCGTTCTTCGAGGTCGACGACGTGCGGATGCGCTTCCGCGCCTCGCACTTCCCGTTCACCGAGCCGTCGATGGAAGTCGACGTTGGCGCTGAGGCAATTGGCAAGCCTGGCAAGTGGCTGGAAATCCTGGGCTCAGGAATGGTCCACCCCAATGTCATCCGCAATTGCGGACTCGACCCGGATCGCTACCAGGGCTTTGCCTTCGGCATGGGCCTCGACCGCATCGCTATGCTGAAATACGGCATTCCCGACCTGCGCGCGTCGTTTTCGGGCGACCTACGCTGGTTGAAGCACTACGGTTTTATGCCAACGGATGTGCCGACGCTGGCCGGCGGCCTGTCGAGCTGACCAGCGGCAACTCAGTGAGCGCCACCGCTCGCGGCTGGGGCTGTACGCAGCAGTTCCGGCACCTTCTCGGCAGGCGGCGTGTTGCGGCTGCGCTGGCACTTCACGACACCATCAATCACGACCATGCCGATGCCAGGTAGGTCACCAAGCTGTATGCTGTCCAACAGTGACTTTCCGGCGGAATGCTGGGCCTTGTCCATGAACACGAAATCGGCAGCCCGGCCTGGTTCAATTAAGCCGCAGTTTAGCTTACGCATCCGCGCTGTGTTGCCGGTGGCGAGGCAGATGGCCTGTTCGGCAGGCAGATCGCCCAAGGCCGACAACATGGCAATCATGCGGACGATGCCGAGCGGCTGCGCACCCGACCCGGCCGGTGCGTCAGTGCCAAGGATCACGCGTTGCAATTCCTTCATTTCCCTGGCGAGCCGCAAAGTGTAGAGCGCGGCGCGTTCGTTACCGTTGTGCACAATCTCCAGGCCGCGCTTGCAGCCCTCGCAAATGCAGCGGATCTGACTATCGGGCAGCGCCGTGTGGCCGCCATTGACGTGCCCGACAATGTCCGTATCCGCCTCTAGCACTACGTCCGCGTCGATCAGGCCGGAACCTGGAATTGATGGGCCGCCCGTATGAATGGTGCTCTGGATGCCATGCATCCTGGCCCAAGCGACCATGCGCCGGGCAGTCGGGCCGTCCTTGACGCCACCGAGGCCAACCTCGCCCAACAACGTCACGCCAGCGTCAGCCAGATCCTTGAAATCCTGCTCCGTCATGCCCGGCTCAATGCACGGCGCGCCAGCGTGCACCTTGACGCCAGCTGGCCGGAAGTTGGCAAACTGGCGCTGCGCCGAAATCGCCATGGCTTTCAGGCCGACGATGTCGCGCGGGCGGCCAGGCGTGTGCACTTCGCCAGCGCTGATCATCGTCGTGACGCCGCCATTGAGGCACGAGTCAATCCAACCCATCTGGTTCTGACGCGGCGTCCAGTCACCCGCAACGGGGTGCACATGGCTGTCGATCAGGCCCGGCGCAACAGCCGTGCCATGAGCGTCAATCAGCATATCGGCGTTGTCACAGTCGAGTTCCTTGGCCCACCCCACCGCAGTTACGACGCCATCAACGGCGACGATGCAGTCGCCGTCGAGAATCGGATGCTCCAGCATTCCCGACAGGATCAATCCAATATTGCGCACTACCAGTTTCATAGGAACATGCGGCGTGTTCGGTGCCTGGGCCAATACCGGTCTCCTTGTGGAACTGGATGCGCTGTCGACTGAAGGAAGTCGTGCCGGTGGCGCATGGCACCTTCATCCCACGCCAAAATTTGCTACGCTAGTCCGGTCATTCGCAAGCGGTGCCGCCCCGGCGTCGTGTCCCCCGCCAAAGGTCATTCGCCGATGCCCACCAAGGTTTCTGTTCAGGTCTTCGACGGTCACAATGATGTGCTGCTCCGCTTACTAACGAAAGCCACCAAGACCCCCGCGCAGGACTTTGTCGATGGTGACAATGAAGGTCATCTCGATCTGCCACGCATGCTGAAGGGCGGTTTGGCGGGTGGCCTGTTCGCGGTCTATGTGCCGTCAAGCGACAGTACTTTCGACAATCTTGATGAGCTGATTCTAGGCGAAACTTACGACGTGCCGCTTTCGCCGCTGATCGAGGCGCCCGATGCGCAGCCGACGGCGCTCGCCATGATGGCGATCCTGTTTCGTATCGAGCGCGCATCCAAGGGGGTGCTGAAGATCTGCCGGACGGCGGCCGAAATTCGGCAGTGCCTAGCAAATGGCATCGTCGCTGCCGTGCTGCATATGGAGGGTGCCGAAGCGATTGATCGTGAATTGAACGCGCTGGAAGTTTTTCACGCGGCAGGCTTGCGCTCGCTGGGACCAGTCTGGAGCCGGCCGACGATCTTTGGCCACGGCGTGCCGTTCCGCTTTCCCAGCACGGGCGACACTGGTCCTGGCCTTACCGATGCCGGCAAGTACTTGGTCAGGGCGTGCAATGATCTCGGCATCGCCCTCGACCTCTCGCACATCACCGAACAAGGTTTCTGGGACATCGCCCGGCTCAGCAACAAGCCGCTGATCGCTTCGCATTCTAATGCCCACGCTGTTTGTCCAAACTCGCGCAATCTCTCAGACCGGCAATTGGCGGCGATCAGGGAATCAGGTGGCTTGGTTGGCGTGAATTTCGAAACCTCATTCCTCCGGCCGGACGGTCAAGTTGATGAGAGCACATCCCTGGAAGTGATGCTGCGCCACTTTGATCATCTAATCGCCAAGCTTGGTGTCGATCACGTTGGCTTCGGCTCGGACTTCGATGGCGCCAAAGTTCCCGAGTCGATCGGTGATGCCGCTGGCCTGCCAGTGTTGGTGTCAGCGCTGCGCCAACATGGCTACGATGCTGCCACCTTGAATAAGCTTTGCCACGCAAATTGGATCAATGTGCTTGAGCGTAGCTGGGGCGGCTGACGCCTTGGATAGCTGCCACGGTCCGCCATTGCTTGGTGCGCACGCCTGGCGCCTTGGATGCCTGGATGCGACTGGACTGCGGTCAAGTATGCCAGTCAGTTGCGCTATCTCGTCAACGCCCATTGCAGTGGAGGCCACACCATGCAGGACATATCGCCTGATCGCGCCGAGCCAGAGATTGTTGCGCCCTATCGCTTACATGGCCGCATCGTAAGCGTGCACACCACCACCGACAAATCACCAGCCGGGTTCCAGACACAAAGCTCAGAAACGCTCGAACTGGACCATGAGGGCATCATCGGCAACCGGCATCGCGGCTGGCTCAGGCCGGCTGACGTGCGGGTGCCGTACCACAAGCGGGGCACCCCAATTCGCAACAACCGGCATCTGTCCGCGGTCTCAGCGGAGGACATGGCGGAAGCAGCGCTGCGGCTGGGCGTCACCATGGTCGATCCAAGCTGGATTGGCGCCAATCTGCTGGTTGTGGGATTTCCTCGTTTCAGTTTCATGGCCCGCGGCACGAAACTGTTCGTCGATGGTGGCGTCGTGTTGACCGTTGAAGAACAAAACGTTCCCTGTCGCATCGCTGGTCGCGCCATCGCCGGCAAAACCGGCAAGGAAGCCGCCGAGTTGGACTTCCCGAAAGTTGCGCGACGGTTGCGCGGCGTGCTCGTGACCGTAGATGCGCCCGGCACGATCCGCGCTGGGAACACTCTGGAACTGCGCGTTCCTGAGCAATGGATTTACCGCTGAGTTCAGTCGATCAGCCATAGACGGAAGCGCCGGTTCCGATCGGGCTGGAGCGGTCCGCAGATGGACGCGACACGCGTATCAAACCGCAGCGACCGGCAGACATCGCGCTTGATGCCATAGCTGGCGCGGATGGCGGCGCCCGACACCGGCCGTCCGCGCGATGTGGCGACACGCGCCAGATACTCATCCTCGCAATAGGGCGTGCGCACGGGGCCGGACTTGTTGAGTTGGTACTCCTGATCACAGCGGATCTTGGCATCGGCAGCAGTCGGCAAGGCGGTGACAGCGGCGAGCAGCACGGCGGCAGCGGCGATTGCTAAATCTGTGCGCATGGAACCCTCTTGTTTGCCCGGGCTTGCACCCGCGAGTTGAACCAATCAATTGAGCGCGAACGGAATGGCCAATGTCAGGTCCGCGCAAGCCATTGGCGCCGGTCCCGGTAGGGGCGAGCCGTGGCTCGCCCGGCCGCCAAGTCTGCATGTTTCGAAGTGATGCACGATCTACTTTCTGATCTCACCACCCTGACCGTTACGAGAGGGCGAGCCGTGGCTCGCCCCTACAGGCATACCGTCGTGCATTCGCCCTAGGACGCTGCCTGGCGCATGTCGAGGTGACGTAGTAAGCCGGTCCCGCGCCGGCCAGCCCATGCTGCCAACAAATCGCGGTGATCAGCCGTTCAAATCCCGAGTTTCCTCTTAAGCACATCGTTGACGGTGGCGGGGTTGGCCTTGCCGCCGGTCTGTTTCATGACTTGACCGACGAACCAGCCCAGTAGGGTCGGCTTGGCGATCGCCTGCGCCACTTTGTCGGGATTGGCGACGATGATGGCATCGACGGCGGCCTCGATGGCGCCGGTGTCGGTCACCTGCTTCATGCCGCGTGCTTCCACCAGCACCGCCGGATCGCCACCCTCGATCCAAACGATCTCGAACAGGTCCTTGGCGATCTTGCCGGAGATCGTGCCATTGCCGATCAGGTCGATGATGCCGCCAATCTGCGCCGCTGACACGGGCGACTTACCGATGTCTAGTGCTTCCTTGTTGAGACGGCCAAACAGCTCGTTGATCACCCAGTTCGCGGCAAACTTGCCGTCGCGGCCTTTGGCGACGTTCTCGTAATAGGCTGCTGATTCACGTTCGGCGACCAGGATGTCGGCGTCGTATGTCGACAAGCCATAGGCTTTGATGAAGCGCGCTTTCTTGGCGTCCGGCAGCTCCGGTAAGTCAGCCTTCAAGACGCCGACGAACTCCGCAGTCAATTCCAGCGGCAGCAGGTCTGGGTCGGGGAAATAGCGATAATCGTGCGCCTCTTCCTTTGAACGCATCGATCGCGTCTCGCCCTTGACGGGATCGAACAGCCGGGTCTCCTGTGCGATCGTGCCACCATCCTCGATGAGGGCGATCTGCCGGCGCGCCTCGGTGTCAACGGCCTGGCCGATGAAGCGGATGGAGTTGACGTTCTTGATCTCGCAGCGCGTGCCGAAATCGGCGCCGGGCTTGCGCACCGAGACATTGACGTCGGCACGGAGATTGCCCTTGTCCATGTCGCCGTCGCAGGTGCCGAGATAACGCAGGATCGTGCGCAGCTTCGTGACATAGGCCTTGGCCTCGTCGGCCGAGCGGATGTCGGGCTTGGAAACGATCTCCATCAGTGCCACGCCCGAGCGATTGAGATCAACCAAAGAGGCATCCGGCATCTGATCGTGCAGGCTCTTGCCGGCGTCCTGCTCCAGATGCAGCCGTTCGATGCCGACTTCAATGGACTGGCCGTCAGCGAGATCGACGATGACGACGCCCGCGCCGACCACCGGCTGCTTGTACTGTGAGATCTGATAACCCTGCGGCAGGTCGGGATAAAAGTAGTTCTTGCGATCAAACGTACTGATCAGATTGATCTGGGCCTGTAACCCGAGGCCCGTGCGCACGGCCTGTGCCACACACTCGCGATTGATCACTGGCAGCATGCCCGGCATCGCGGCGTCGACGAGCGAGACATGCGAGTTCGGTTCCGCTCCGAAAGCCGTGGAAGCGCCGGAAAACAGCTTTGATTTACTGGCGACTTGGGCGTGCACCTCGAGCCCGACGATTATCTCCCAATCGCCCGTGTCGCCTTTAATCCAGTTCTTCTTGTCATTCGCGCGGGTGGAGAGCGTCATGAGCGTATCCTCGAGCGGCAAGGCGGTTGGCCTGTTCGCCACGTTTGCGCGGCAGGGTCAAGTAGACAGGCGGGTCAGGCTCGACGGAACCGATGGCGCGCATTTCCAGCATGCGTGTTGGCGCCGGACTTGACCTAATTCGCTCAAGGCCAGGTCCGGCAATAGTGTTCCGCTCAGTCGGCGCGCTCGCGGTCGATTTGCGCCATGCGCTTGTCGACATAGGTGCCAACGACCTGGACCAGCGCCTCGGACTTGTCTTCGAAGAAGTGGTTGGCACCGGGCACGATAGCGTGCTCGATCTTGATACCGCGCTGGGTCTTCAGCTTGACCGCCAGCTCGCCGACCGAATGCGCCGGCACGACACGATCTTTCTCGCCGCTGACCATCAGGCCCGAGGACGGGCACGGTGCCAGGAAGCTGAAATCGTAGATATTCGCTGGCGGAGCGACGGCGACGAAGCCGGAAATTTCCGGCCGGCGCATCAGCAACTGCATGCCAATCCAGGCGCCGAACGTCACGCCGGCGACCCAGCACTGGCGCGCGTCCTGGTTGTAGATCTGCAGCCAGTCGAGCACCGAGGCGGCATCGGACAGCTCGCCGGGGCCGTTGTCGAACACGCCCTGGCTGCGGCCAACACTGCGGAAGTTGAAGCGCAGCACCGAGAAGCCGCGATCAACAAAGGTGTAGTACAGGTGGTAAACAATCTGATTGCTCATCGCGCCGCCGAACTGCGGGTGCGGATGCAGGATCAGCGCCGTCGGCGCGTTGGCCTTGGGCTCATGATGATAACGGCCTTCGATGCGGCCGGCCGGCCCGTTAATGGTGACTTCGGGCATCGATGTCCTCTCGTCTGCAATCGGCGCTGGCGGGCGACCATCATGATCGCGCCACGAAAGCGCTGGCAAAAATCATCCTGCGCGCATACTTGACCTGGGCGGTCGGGATTTATATACCGACTTTGCAGCTGTTTGGAATTATTCGAAACTGGCCGCCGCGCCCATCGGGAGCGCGGGCGGTCTTAGCACGAGCGCCGGGGGCGATTGCAAGCTTCTTGGCACTGATGCCCGCAGTGAAGTGAGCCTTTGCGTCATGGTTACGTCATGGAATTGAGCACGCGAGGCCGCTACGCCGTGATGGCTATGGCAGAGCTGGCGGCGCTGAGCACGCCCCACCGGACGCGATCCGTGCCACTCGCGGAGATCGCGGACCGGCAGGCGATCTCGGTGCAATATCTTGAACAGATTTTCCTGAAGCTGCGCCGCCAGGGGCTGGTCGAGAGTGAGCGTGGCCGCAGCGGCGGCCTCGGCACCACCGACCATGACGCGCCGTGCCCCCCTGGCTTCGCTATTGACCGCCGCCAAGTCCAACTCGAAGGCGGCGATCAGCTCGTCCAGGCTCCAGCTGCGTTCCGGGTGCCAGTCGACGACGCGGCTCTCGAAGCGGTCG
>JANNSA010000698.1:0-7354 GCA_031402115.1 Hyphomicrobiaceae bacterium
GGCGTTCGAAGGCGACAGCCACGTCGAATGGTTCGAAGGCAACTTCGCCGACTACGAGGAAGACAAGAAGCGCCGCCTCGGCGACCGCGCCGTCGAACCACACCGCATCAAGTTCAAGCGGTTTGAGCGGTAAAGGTGGCGGCTCCGGCCAACCAATGTACACTTCTAGTCAGGAAAGGAATCCCGATGGAAAGCGTCACTCTGGACTATGCGCGCGAGCATCTCGATGAATTGTTGCGACGAGCCCGCAACGGTGAGTCCGTCGAAATTGCTGATCCACTGGTTGGGACCTTCAAGTTGCAGCCGGTTGGAAATTCGGTAGCAGGCAGACCAAAACGCAAGCCAGGTAGCCTGAAAGGAACGTTGCCGCCCCCCCCTGATGACTTTTTCGATCCACTAACCGAGGAAGAGCTGAAGCTTTGGTATGGGGACGATGCGTGAAACTACTACTCGATACGCACGCATTTGTCTGGTGGACACTCGACAGTCCCAGGCTGTCAGGCAAGAGCCGGCAACTCATCGCTGACGCGGACGACGTCGCCGTCAGCATTGTCACGCCTTGGGAGATTGCAATCAAAGTCGGCGCCGGTAAGTGGCCAGAGGCAATTCCAACTCTCAAAGATTTCGAAGCGATAGCTGCCCGCGACAACTTGACGATTCTGACCATCCAAGTCGCCCACGTCCGCTCCGCTGGTCTGACAGCTTCGCCCCATCGCGACCCGTTTGACCGACTGCTAGCCGCACAGGCAATTGCTGAAGGGCTGACGCTGGTCACCGCCGACGCCAGACTCGCTGCTTTGGGTGCAACCGTGGTGTGGTAGGAATGTCGAGCGGCGATAGCGGACTCCGCCATCGCTCAGCGCCGAAAGACAAGCCAATCGCATTAGCCCTCCCCACCCCCTCACCCCGCCGCCATTTTGTCCCAACGTGCCTGCATTTCGCTGGCGCTGACGGTTTCCTCGGCTTGGCTGATGAACCAGCTGTAACCGAACGGATCGGCCACCAGGCATTGCCGGCAGCCATGGAACTGCAGGTCGAGCTTGCGCAGCAGCGTGGCGCCGTTGGCCAGGGCCGTTGCCAGGCGGCTGGCGGCGTCGGGCACATCCAGATGCAGCTTGAACGGCGAGCCGCCGAGCGTGTCGGGCGAGAGCGCGCCAAAGTCGGGGTATTCGTCCGACAGCATCAGCAGACCACTCCCAAGCCGCAGTTCGGCGTGGCCGATCCGGCCATCGGCGGGATCAACCAACCGGAACAGCTCCGTGGCGTCGAACGCGCGAACGTAGAAGTCGATCGCCGCCTTGGCATCGCGAACCGTGATGTAGGGCGTCAGGCCGCCCGAGCGAGCCGCCGCGTCATGCGTCTTTTCCATTGCGATCTCCTGGTCATAACATTACAATACGTTACGTACCGTAACATTATTATCGCCGGAGTCAAGATGACGGGCGTGCGCAAACCTGGACGGCCACGCAACGAGGCGACGCGCCGCGCGATTCTGGCTGCGGCCTCGGACTTGCTGGAAACTGGCGGTCTTGGCGCGGTGACGATGGAGGCCGTGGCGCGGCGCGCCGGTGTCGGCAAGCCTACTTTGTATCGCAGCTGGGCCAACCGCGAGGCACTGATGATGGCGGCCGTCATGGCTGGCGCGCAGCCGGTGACGGTGGTGCGCGAGACGGGCTCGGTGCGCGCCGACCTGAAGCGGCACTTGCGCCGCGTCGCCGATGTCTTTGCCACGCCGCGCGGCCGTCAGGCGGCCCAGATGGTCGCCTCGTCCGACCCCGACAGTGAGTTGGCCAAGGCCTTCCGTACCCAGGTCATGCTGCAAAGCCGCGATGAAGGCCGGGCGCTGCTGGGGCGCGCCATCACCGCTGGCGAGGCCCGCGCCGATGCTATCGTCGAGATCACGCTCGATCTGCTCTACGGCCCGGTCTACTATCGGCTGCTGGTCGGCCACGCTCCGATTGATGGGACATTCAGCGACCAGCTGGTTGACGCAGTTTTCAGCGGCATCCAACCCAGGGTCGAAATGACGAAACCGGGGTCCAAGTTCAAGCGGTTCGAGCGGTAGGGGGTTGACGTCCGGGCGGTTCGGAAACGCCTTCAGCGAACAATGATGGCGCTAGCGGCGAATGCTTGACGTTCTACCGATCGGTCAAAGCAAGTTTCACCGCGAGACCGGCGAACGCTGCGGCGAAGGTCCGCTGCAGCCAGCGCAGGACGGCTGGCCGCGAGATGATTTCGCGACGCAGCATACCGGCAAAGACCCCATAGGCTGCGAAGACGACAAATGTCATGAGCATGAAAACGAGGCTTAGTTGCAGCATTGTTGCAACGGGCGACGGATCTCCCGTCCGAATGAAGAGGGGAAGAAAGGCGACAAAGAAGACGGAGAGCTTTGGGTTCAGCAGGTTGAGAGCAATACCGTCGCGGATCACCTGCCGGATGGATCGCTCGCGATTATCGGGGTCCATGCGTAGGGGACCAACATTGCGGAACATTTGCCATGCCATGAACAGGAGATACAGCACGCCGGCATATTTAAGCAGCTCAAACGCCACGGCGCTGGCGTGGACAAGTGCAGCAAGTCCGGTCAGCGCCGCCACAACATGCGGCACAATGCCGAGGGTCGACGCCAATGCTGCGAGCACGCCAGCGCGGGCGCCCCGCGCCAGCCCTGCGGCGATGGTGTAGATGGCCCCCGTCCCAGGCGTTGCGACGATGATGAAAGCGGTCAGCAAAAATTCCCAGGACATTGCAGCGGCCACTTTCCAATATCACCCTAATTGTCCAAGAAGCTGCGGAGCTTGCGTGACCGGCTCGGATGCTTCAGCTTGCGCAAAGCCTTCGCCTCGATCTGCCGAATTCTTTCCCGGGTGACCGAGAACTGTTGGCCGACCTCTTCCAGCGTGTGGTCGGTGTTCATGCCGATGCCGAAGCGCATGCGCAGCACGCGTTCCTCACGTGGCGTCAAGGACGCCAATACCCGTGTCGTGGTTTCGCGCAGGTTCTGCTGGATGGCGGCGTCGATCGGCAGGATCGCGTTCTTATCCTCGATGAAGTCGCCGAGGTGGCTATCTTCCTCGTCGCCGATTGGCGTCTCCAGCGAGATCGGCTCCTTGGCGATCTTCAGGACCTTGCGGACCTTTTCGAGCGGCATCGCCAGTTTCTCGGCGAGTTCCTCAGGCGTCGGCTCGCGGCCAATTTCGTGCAGCATCTGGCGCGAGGTGCGGACGATCTTGTTGATCGTCTCGATCATGTGCACCGGGATACGGATGGTGCGCGCCTGATCGGCGATGGAACGGGTGATCGCCTGGCGGATCCACCAGGTTGCATAGGTCGAGAACTTGTAGCCACGGCGGTACTCGAACTTGTCGACCGCCTTCATCAGGCCGATATTGCCTTCTTGGATCAGGTCAAGGAATTGCAGTCCACGGTTGGTGTATTTCTTGGCGATGGAGATCACGAGGCGCAAATTGGCCTCGACCATTTCCTTCTTGGCCTGCCGGGCCTCGCGCTCGCCCTTCTGCACGTGGCGGACGATGCGGCGGAACTCGGGGATTTCCAGGCCAGTTTCCGTCGCCAGCGTGCGGATCAGGCCGCGTGTCTCTTCGACTTCGCCGCGCTCGTGCTTGACGAAGTCCTTCCAGCCGCGCGTCTTCAGCTTGCCGACGCGGTCGAGCCAGCCGCTGTCCAGTTCCGAGCCCTGGTGCGTATCCAGGAACTCGGCGCGCGACACGCCATAGCTGTCGGCGGTGCGCATCAGCTTGCCTTCGAGGCCGATCAGCTTCTTGTTGATGCCATACAGTTGCTCAACCAGCGCCTCGATGCGGTTGTTGTTGAGCGACAACGACTTGACGTCGACGATAATCTCGTCGCGCAGCTTTTTGTAGCGCTTCTGCTGCGACGGCGACAGCGGGTCCTCATCGGTCTCGTTCTCGACGACAGCATCCTGCAATTTGCGCAGGCGCTTATAGGTGGTGGCGATGCGGTCGAAGGTTTCCAGCACCTTCGGCTTCAGCTCAGCCTCCATCGCCGCAAGCGGCACCGCGCCTTCCATATCATCCTCGTCCATGTCGCCCTCTTCGGACGGCATCGGCGGTTCTTCACCCTCGGCCAGGGGCGCCGCGGCAATCGTAGCGCGCGCTGTGGCAGCGGCGGCAGCTTGCGCGTGATTGTAGTGCTGGCTCGGGTTCTGGCTGGTGTTCTGGCTCGGCACGACGGCGGCGACGACGCCGCCTTCTGACGGCGCAATGCCGGGCCCCATGCCCTTACGGTCGGGACCGTCATAGGTCGCTTCGAGATCGATGATATCGCGCAGCAGCAGCTTGGCGTCGTTCAGTTCGTCACGCCAGATGATGATCGCCTGGAACGTCAACGGGCTTTCGCAGAGCCCTGCGATCATCGCCTCGCGGCCAGCCTCGATGCGCTTGGCAATGGCGATTTCGCCCTCGCGCGACAGCAACTCGACAGTACCCATTTCACGCAAATACATGCGTACCGGATCATCGGTGCGGTCGACCGGCTCGCTGGTCCGCGTCGCCTTCATCGGCACGGCCTGGCTGACCAGTGCGCGGCCTTCTTCGCCGTCGCCCTCGTCCTCCTCGACGACCTGGGCCTGCTCCTCGGCCTCTTCCTGGTCGACGACGTTCACACCCATGTCATTGAGCATCGCGAAGATGTCTTCGATCCGGTCCGGCGAGGTGTGCTCGGACGGCAGCACTTCGCTGAGTTCGGCATGCGTGACATAACCGCGCTGCTTGGCGAGCTTCAGCAGCCGCTTGACGGAGGCATCGTTCAGATCAAGCAAGGGGCCGTCGGCGGCCGGGGCTTCATTCTGAGCGCCTTCATCCGTGTTTGTCGTCGCTGCCATTGGTCACTCCAAAGCGATGTCGTATCGAGGGAGCTTGAGCACCCACGCATTGTCTGCCCTGGACGCCGCTCAAACTCCCGAAAACCGGGGCGAAACTGGCGCATCCAGGCACTTGTTATTCCGTCCGTCACAGTCCAGGGGACTTACACATAAGGATGCGCAAGCCGTTATGGTAAGGTCTTTGCACAAAAAACAAGCAAATCGGCTGATCTGCAACAGGCACGCGGCCGTTTCACTTCGTCAGGCAGCACTACGACTGGATGGCTGCCCGCCGTCGCCGCGCTGTTTAATCTCCAGGATCGCTTGCCAATTGGCGTCATTCGGATCGCGCAAGTATGCCGCTTCCGCCGCCTTCAGCTCGTCGCCGAGATCAATTTCCTGCCGATGCAGAACCACCGTGTGGTGCCAGCCCGCCAGAACATCCTGATGATCGGCGTTGGGCTCGGCAAACCGATCGGCCCGATGCGTCAAGGATCGTTCGAGGCTGTCAAGGGCATCCACAAGACCAGACCGCAGCAAATGGTCAGTCAAAGCGGCGCTGTCAAGGGCTGACGCATTCGCATGCGCTGCCAGCACGCCATCGCGTAAGCGCCGATGGACATCACTTTTGAGCGACAGCCGCGCCACGTCCTCTGCAACCTCATCAATCAGCCAGGGGTGGTTCAACAGCGTTCGCAGCAGCAGGGCCTCACGACCAAGCGGCGATTGCGCGACTGACAGCACCAGGCTGTCGCTGGCGGCCGGAGGCGGCTGAAATCCACTGCGTCCGCCGGCACCGCCTCTGGCATGACTATTGTGCCCATTGGGCATGAAACGGCGCGGCGCATTTATGCTGCGATGCGCAGTCGCGGCAGACTTCTGGCCGGCGAAACGCGCCGGTTGCCATAGCGCTGTCAGCCGCTCGCGCATCGCCATCTGGTAGTGCGAGCGGACACCCGGGTCGCGGATACCGTCGATCAACGCGCGCAGGCGCTTTTCCAGTTGCGCGCGACGTTCGGGCGTATCCCAGGTACCGCTCAAGCGCTCGCGCTCCCACAGCACGTCGCCGAGCGGCTTGGCGGTTGCCAGTACGGCGTTGACGGCGGCTGGACCTTGCGTGCGCATCAGGTCATCCGGGTCAAGGCCCTTGGGCAGGAACGCAATCTTCAGGCTGGCTTCCGGCGCCAGCTGCGGCAGCGCGACATCAATAGCGCGGAACGCCGCCTTGCGGCCGGCATCGTCGCCGTCAAAGCATAGCGTCGGTTCCGGCGTCATGCGCCACAGCAGGGCCAGTTGGTTCTCGGTAAGCGCTGTGCCGAGCGGCGCCACGGCGTGGGCAATGCCGCCGCCGGCCAGCGCGATCACGTCCATATAGCCTTCCACCACGATCACTGCCTTAGCCGTATGCGCGGCGGCGCGGGCGCGGTGGGTATTGAATAGGACAGAACCCTTGTGGAACAGCGGCGTCTCGGGCGAGTTCAGGTATTTCGGCTTGGCATCGGGACTGAGCGCGCGGCCGCCGAAGGCAATGACGCGGCCTTTGGCGTCTTCGATGGGGATCATCAGCCGGCCCCGGAAGCGGTCATAGGGCACCGCAATCTCGGCGCCGCCAATCAGCATGCCGGAGCTAACCATGTCAGTTTCAGCGAAGCCATTGGCCGCCAAATGCGCCTTCAGCGCGCCCCGGCTGTCTGGCGCAAAGCCCATGCGAAACTGGCGCTGCATGGCCAGCAAAACGCCGCGCCGCTCAAGATAGGCACGCGCGTCGCGGCCGGCAGCACCCGCCAACTGCTTTTCGTAGAAGAGTGCCGAGGCTTCCGTCAGCTTGATCAGGTGCTGACGCTCGTCATGCTGGCGCTCGGCCTCCGGCGTTGATTTTGGCATCTGCACGCCGGCCTCGCCCGCCAGCCGCTCGACGGCTTCCGGGAACTGCAACCCCTCCGTTGCCATGACGAAGTTGAAGATGTCGCCGTGCTCGCCGGAGCTGAAGCAGTGGTAAAAGCCCTTGCTGTCGTTGACCGTGAACGATGGCGACTTCTCTGACTTGAACGGCGACAAACCAACATATTCGCGGCCCTGGCGCTTCAAAGCCACGCGCCGGCTGACCACCTGCGAAACAGGCAATCGGGCCCGGATGTCATCAAGAAAGCCGTTGGGATAGCGCATGCGCACCATGTTAGTGCGATTCGCGCGCACTCTCCGTGGCGCGCTTGCGCGCGTGCGCGCTGCTTTTGCTTCCTGTGGATGACCCGCCGGCCGGCCGTCAACGGGCGACCGTAGCTGCAGCCGTGCTGCGCGCCATGCCATCCAGGCGCCCGCGGACCATCTCGATGGCGCTGCGCAGGTTGTAGAACTGCTCGGAATAGCCAACCGGTACGGGAATCGACGCGACCGCAGCCTCGATGCGGATGATCTCACGCTGGGCTGCCGACAGCCAGTCCGGCGTCGGATGCTGACCGATCACCTGCTCCAGGCGCTTGAGATAGCGATACCAATGGAAAATGCGGC
>JANNSA010000699.1:0-9896 GCA_031402115.1 Hyphomicrobiaceae bacterium
CTCGAAATAGGGCGGCAGCACCATCACGGCATCGGCGCCGGCGTCGACGGCGGCCTTGACGCTGTCGATCGTCTCACGTGTGCTGACGGCCGAGGCGCCAGCAATATGCTTGGCACGCCCCTTGAGATGCTTGCCGACAACCGCATGAACCCGCCGCCGCTCCGTCTCCGTGAGATAGGCAAACTCGCCCGTGCCGCCGCAGGTCAGCACGTTGTGCACGCCAGCCTCGACGACGCGATCGACATGCGCTTTCAGCGCGCCCTCGTCGACTGTGTCTCCCGACTTGTCGAACGGCGTGCAGATTGGCACGCAGATGCCTTTCAGGGATGACATGGAAGGTGTTCCTTGGTTGGGGCAGTGCGCGGTAAAGACCACTGTTCCTAAATAGCCCGCACGTCGACAAACCGCCCCGCCAGCGCCGCCGCCGCCGCCATGGCGGGTGACACCAGATGCGTGCGGCCCTTATAGCCCTGGCGGCCCTCGAAGTTGCGGTTGCTGGTGGAAGCGCAGCGCTGGCCGGGCTTGAGCTGGTCGGGATTCATGCCGAGGCACATCGAGCAGCCGGGCTCGCGCCACTGGAAGCCGGCCGCCTTGAAGATGTCGGCGAGGCCTTCCTGCTCGGCCTGCTCCTTGACCAAGCCGGAGCCCGGCACAATCATGGCGTAGGCAAGCGTGTCACTAATCTTCTTGCCCTCAACCATGCTGGCAACGACACGCAAATCCTCAATGCGGCCATTGGTGCACGAGCCGATCCAGACCACATCAAGCGACAAATCCGTGATCTTCTCGCCACCCTTGAGGCCCATATAAGCGAGCGCCCGTTCGGCCGCCGCACGCTTGTTGTCGTCGGCGATCTCCGACAGCACCGGCACGCGGCCTGAGACGGCCGCGACCTGCTCCGGGCTGGTGCCCCACGACACGATTGGTGGCAGCTTGGCGGCGTCAAGCGTCACTTCGCGGTCAAAGTGCGCGCCGTCCTCGGAGAACAGCCCTGCCCAATACAGGCGCGCACTGTCCCAATGGGCGCCGGTGGGCGTGCGCGGGCGGCCCTCCAGATAGGCATAGGTCTTGGCGTCGGGCGCAATCAGGCCGGCCCGCGCGCCGCCTTCGATCGACATGTTGCAAACCGTCATGCGGCCTTCCATCGACAGCGCGCGGATCGCTTCGCCGGCATATTCCATGACGTAGCCGGTGCCGCCGGCCGTGCCGATCTCACCGATGATGGCCAGGATGATATCTTTGGCGCCAACGCCCTTGGGGCATGCACCATCGACGGTGATGCGCATGTTCTTGGCTTTCTTCTGGATCAGCGTCTGGGTGGCGAGCACATGTTCCACCTCGGACGTGCCAATGCCATGCGCCAGCGCCCCGAACGCACCATGGGTGGAGGTGTGGCTGTCGCCGCAAACAATGGTGGTGCCCGGCAGCGTAAAGCCCTGCTCAGGGCCGATAACGTGGACGATGCCCTGTCGCTTGTCGCGCTCGCTGAAGTATTCGACACCGAACTCCGCCGCGTTGGTGGCCAGCGCCTCCACCTGGATGCGGCTTTCGACGTCGGCGATGCCCTTGCTGCGATCGGTGGTCGGCACGTTGTGATCGACCACAGCGAGCGTCTTGCCCGGCTCGCGCACCGTGCGGCCGGTCATGCGCAGGCCTTCAAAGGCTTGCGGGCTGGTCACTTCATGCACCAGGTGCCGGTCGATATAGAGCAGGCAGGTGCCGTCATCGGCCTGATGCACGACGTGGTCATCCCAGATCTTGTCATACAGGGTGCGGGCGGTGGCGGGCTTTTGGGCGGCCATGGAACGAGCTCCGGGCAAGGGTAATTCAGCGCTGTCTGCTTACGAAACGGTGCCGCACGAGGCAAGCGCATCAAGGTCAATAGATCGCTTCAATCAATTTCAGCATGGCAATCTCGATTGAGGGTAGGCCAGCCCGCACTTATTGTGACTGTTGAATCCACGCGCGGTCTTGGGCTGGATGGCGGTCCGGCCACTACATTAAACCGCATAAGCCATCGCCGTCTTCGGTCAGGATTGTCGATGTCTGGTATCAGCCGCCGCCGCTTTCATCCAGCTGCCGCGCTTCGTCAACCAGCATGACCGGAATGCCGTTGCGGATCGGATAAGCAAGGCGGGCGGCACGGCTGATGAGTTCGCCGCGCACCGCATCGTAGTCGAGCGGTTGCTTCGTTACCGGGCACACCAGTAGTTCCAGTATCTTGCGATCAACGACACGACCGGGTTGCGCGGCAAGTTCCGGAGCGCCAGCGACATTTTCGGCCATCGGCAGAGCTTTCATTGCAGCGTTGAGCTGGAGCCGTCGTCGCGATCCGCCAGATGCATTTCCGAAAGAGCGATCAAAGCCTCAGCCCGCGCTTTGAGATCGCGGGCCTCCAGCAGCGCCTGCTTCTCTTCCGGGTCGTAGGGGCTGATCATCGACAGTGTGTTGATCAGGAACTCGTTGCTGGCGCGGTTGATGGCGTGCCAGTCAGCTTTCAGGTTCTTGGCGTCGAGATAGCTGCGCAGGGCCTCGATCAGGCGATCACGATCAACATCGTCATTGCCCTGGTCCGTCACCAGGTCGTCGCCATAGGCCTCGCACGAGATGCGGCAGATCCGGAAGCGCCGGTCCGTAACTTCCTCGTCGAACAGGTCACAGCGGCTGATGCCCGTCAGCGTGATCAGGTAGCGCCCATCATCGGTTTCCGTGAACGAGGTGATCCGGCCCAGACAGCCGATCGCACGCAAAGGCGCGTCATTACCGGGGCTATCAACGCCCTCCGGTATCGCCTTGGGTTGCACCATGCAGATCATCCGGTTCCCGCCCAGCGCCGCGTCGATCATCTCGAGATAGCGCGGCTCGAAGATATTCAGCGGCAACGATACCCGCGGCAGCAGGATGGCGCCCCGCAAAGGGAAGACCGGCGAACGGCGCGGCAGGTCGCTCAAGGTCCGGAACTGGCTGGTCGCGGAAATGTCCGTGCTCCGTCTGTCAATGCCGGTGGCAGGAGTTGGTCCCCCGCGGCCCGGCCATCCATTGTCTCAAACAATCAATAACCAGTATGTCCCGCGCGCAAGACCAGCACGACAGCTTGCGCACGATTATTCTTGGCGCAACGTCATACAATCCAGCTAGGCCGCCAACTCATGACCCAGCGCATGACGCAACGGAGTGCTCAAGAGAACAGCATCAACGACAAGCGCTTGCGGCCGGCCAAGGTCGCTGGATCCTTGGGACCCCAGGCGTCGAACAACTGCACCAGCTGCTTGCGCGCGCCGTCCTCGTTCCACGTGCGGTCGCGTTTCATGATCTCCAGTAAGTGGCCGGCAGCACCATCCTGATCGCCAGCACCGTTGAGCGCCAACGAAAGGTCAAAGCGCGCCTGATAATCGGCCGGATCGGCTGCGAGCTTGGTCGTCAAATCCGCGATGATCGCTCGCGCCGCCTCGGCGCCGGCGCCCATCGCTGGTGCCTTGCGCGCCAGATCAAGCATCGCACGGACGCCCGCGACCGGTGCCGAAGTCAGCTTGGCAACCGGCACCAACGCCAGTGTCTGCTCCGCCTGATCCAGTTCACCAGCCGCGATGTGGCACTTGGCGAGGCCAAGCAGCGCCTCGAGGTTGTCTTTGTCGACGGCCAGCAACTCGGCGTAGATCTCGGCCGCGCCTTGCGCGTCACCCGCTTCCAGCATCTCCGCTGCCGCCGCCAAGGCCGCGGCAATGGCATCAGTCTCGTCGTTGGCGACGTTGGCCGTCAGCCGGTCGATGAAGGTCTTAATCTGGCTTTCCGGCAGCGCGCCCATAAAGCCGTCCACAGGCCGGCCGTCGACAAAGGCGAACACCGCTGGAATCGACTGCACGCCCATCTGGCCAGGGATCGCCGGATGCTCGTCAATGTTCATCTTGACCAGCTTGATCTTGCCACGCGCCGCCCTGACCAGCTTTTCAATCACTGGCGTCATCTGCCGGCATGGCCCGCACCAGGGCGCCCAGAAATCCACCAGGACCGGAACTTCGCGCGACGCTTCCACGACATCCTTCATGAAGCTCTGCGTGGTCGCTTCTTTAATCAGGTCAGCGGACCCGGCCTGGTTCGTCGCAGCACCGATCATGCCCGGCTCCAGGCCGGCGGCCTCGGCCGATTTCGCCGCCGGCATAGCGGCGGGCACTGGTGCCGGCTTGGCAGAGCGGCCTCCACCCAGAAGCGATTGCAGTGATTTCATGGCCATGATTTTCTCAATGCTTGCCCGGTAACCCAGAGTTCCGGATCGTTACTTGTGCCGCCAGCTCAAGGGGCTCGCGCGCTCTTCATCAATCCGCTGTGCCAACGGTCAGGCTGTCGCGCCGACTGCCACGCTCTGCGGCTCATGTCCCGTGGCTCGTATGAAACGCAAAAGATCGTCGCGTGCAATGGCCAAGGTCGCTGTGTTCTCGAGTGGATGATAATTGAGTAGATCGTAGCGCAGCATGGCTTCGTCAAGGATCACGGTCACAGCTTGCTCGTTATCGTTGATCAGCGCGAACGGCGTCACCGAGCCCGGCTTGATACCCAACACGGCCTCCAGCAGCTCTGGCTTGCCAAAACTCAAGCGGTCGGAGCCGATTAGCTTGGGCAGCGTCTTCAGGTCAATCGCCGTCGCGTGGAGCGCCACGACCAGGAACAACTGACCCTTCTTATCCTTGAGGAACAGGTTTTTGGTATGCCCACCCGGCATCGCATGTTCGACCGCCAGGCTTTCGGCAACGGTATAGACCGCCGCGTGTTCGTGGACGGTACTGGCGATTCCCAGGGCATCGAGAAACTGCATCAGTTCGGCACGTGTCTTGGACATGTCTGGCTACCTGAGAGCGCGGAAACGGCACTCTATTCCAGCAAGTGCCAGATTCCAGCAAGAGCCGGTGTGCAATTTCCCCTCACCGCTGGCAAGTGCTGACCGCAGCGACGGCGCCAGCTGGCGTTTGCGGCGCTTGGCTGGCGGCGTTGCGCAAACGCGTGAGCAACCCGGCACAGCCCGTCAACAATGGCTAACGCCACGCCAACTCGACGGTTGCAAATCACGCCGGATTGCGCAATACACCAGGGCCGTCCGATGCCAGTTGGCGTCAGACACGGAGCGCGGGTGTAGCTCAGGGGTAGAGCATCACGTTGCCAACGTGAGGGTCGAGGGTTCAAATCCCTTCGCCCGCTCCAATTTCACGAAGCCAATTTTCACGAAGCCAATCTTCACGAAGTTTAGCTGCGAACGCGCTACGGCGTGGCATGAATGGGGGGTCAAGCACGCCTGTGCTGTCCAGATTGTGCCACATGACCAGACGGTGCGAGAGCATAAGTGCTGCATCCCGGCATGGTCCTTGGGGCTCAATCCCGCGGGTGTGACGGCTGGCCACCGCTCCGCTGTCGCGATGACCGCAGATTTGCCATCAATGGTGCGCACCCCATAGAATGTACCGACCTGCAAACGGCCCGGGAAGCTGCTAGGGAAACCCCATGACACGCGAACGCAATGGCAATCGATCCAGGGGCTGGCTCAAGGGGTCAGTAGGGCCGGCCTTGGCAAGCAGCCCCGCAGTCGAGGCGCAGGCAGGAAGGCGGGCAACGGTGCGAGCCAGTGGAAACGGCATTTCGAAAAACACGCAGGGTACCACCAGTTTGGGCGCCGCCTGCTTGGCCGTGGCGCTGACGATTGCCATACTGGCAATACCGATGGCGGGACTTCCTGCGATGGCGCAAGCCAGTCGCAGCGACACGCCGCAGAGCGACGACAGCGGCAACACCAATTCAGAGTTCAAGAAGCGGCGCGAGGAGCGCCAGCGGCAGGAAGAAGTTCTGCTCGAGGCGATGCTGACCAAATCGCCGCTGATTGCCCCGGAAGCCGAAGCCGGGCTCGGGCAAGCGATCGCGCGTTACCAGCAGATCGCGGGCGCTGGTGGCTGGCAGATCATTCCAAGAACACGAACCTTGCGCGTCGGCGATGTCGACGAGACAGTGCCTTTGCTGCGCCGCCGTCTGCAATTGACTGATGGCGTCGCACCCGGCAGCGACAGTGACTGGAATTTCGACGAAACGCTGCAAGCCGGGCTGGTGCGCTTTCAGCGGCGGCACGGCATCCCTGGCGGCGGTGCGCTCGACGGGCGCACCCTGGCCGCCTTGAACATTTCGGCGGAACAGCGGCTGCAGCAATTGCGCGTCAATCAGTTGCGCATCCGCGATCTGCTCGATCGCGGCATGCCGGAGCGCTATGTCATCGTCAATGTACCGGCGTTTGAACTGCAGGCGGTGACGGCCGGACAGGTAGAGATTTCCAGCCGCGTCATTGCCGGGCGGCCAGAACGGCAGACCCCGGCAACAGCTGCCAAGATCGTCAACATCAATTTCTTTCCGTTCTGGCGCGTGCCCGAGAGCGTCGCTTTCAAGGATCTGGTGCCGCGCGCGCAAAAGGACCCGGAATTCCTGATCCGCGAGGGCATTCGCGTACTCGCCGACTGGAATGGCCAGGAACTTGATCCGCGCGCCATCGACTGGAACCAGCCGGAATATCTGAACATCAAGTTCAAGCAGGATCCGGGCCCGCAGAACGCGCTCGGCCTGGTGCGCATCGACATGCCCAATCCGGACAATGTTTATATGCACGACACGCCGATGAAGCCGTTGTTTGGCCGCTCGTCGCGCGGCTTCAGCGCCGGCTGCGTGCGCGTGCACAAAATCTTCGAGCTGGTGACCTGGATTGCGGCAACCAATGGCGACTGGGACCGCGCCCGTGTTGACAGCGCGCTGCTCGGTGGCCAGCCGCTCGACATCAAGTTGAACAAGCCGATTGATGTGTTTTTTACGTATTTGACCGCCTGGGTCGACACGAACGGCGCGCCGCAGTTCCGCGCCGACCTGTACGCACGCGATTCGAGCGGCGATAGCAGCGGCCCGGCGGATCGCGAGCCGAACGAGGCGGCACCGGCGCAGAGCCTTGCGCCCTAGCGGCCCAGCCGGGCCGGCCGCCGCGCCAAGCCCAGGCAACGCGCCAAGCTTAGACGGCGGGCGCGCGGATGCGGCCACGCATGACCGGATCGCGACAACGGTCGCCGCCGAGTTCCGGACCTTGGCGGCCAAGCCACTGGCGCCGGGCCTGTATCTTGTTGCGACCCCGATTGGCCATCTCGGCGACGTGACGCTGCGGGCTTTGGCCGTGCTCGCCAATGCCGACCGGATTGCCTGTGAGGATACCCGGCATAGCCGGCGGCTGCTCGATCGCTACGGCGTCACGGGCCGGCTGACACCCTATCATGAGCACAATGCCGAACGTGAACGGCCCAGACTGATCGAGGACTTGGCCAAGGGCGCGCGCATTGCACTGATTTCTGACGCCGGCACGCCGCTGATTTCCGACCCTGGCTACAAGCTGGTCGAAGCGGCACTGGCGGCGGATGTCGCGGTGCTGGCTGTGCCGGGGGCGTCGGCGATGCTGGCGGCGCTCTGTGTCGCAGGCCTGCCAACGGACCAGTTCACTTTCGCCGGCTTCTTGCCGCCGAAATCGGCAGCGCGGCGCACGCGTCTTGCTGAGCTGGCCGGTCTCACCGGCACGCTGATTATCTACGAGGCGCCAAGCCGGGTCGGCGCGAGCCTTGCCGACATGGCGGCGGTGCTGGGGCCAGCCCGTCCGGCGGCGCTGGCGCGCGAGCTGACCAAATTGCACGAGGAAGTGCGGCACGGCAGCCTCGCTGAACTGGCCGCCGTGATCGCTGCCGGACCTCCCGTGCTCGGCGAATGCGTGGTGGTGGTTGGCGGCGCCGCGCCGAAGGCGGAACAGTTGAGCGAGGCTGACATCGACCAGGCGCTAAGCGTCGCGCTCGCCAGTCAATCGCTGCGCGATGCGGCCCGCCAAGTCGCCCAGCAATCTGGCCTGCCGCGCGGCCGCCTGTATGCCCGCGCCTTGGACTTGGCCAAGGCCGCGGCGGCCACCGGCCCGCCGCGCCGCACCGCCGCGCCGGCCCCGCCCAACCCGATAAGCCCACGGTCACTGGGTAAGCACCCAGGTGAACAAGATTGAACTTATGTGGAACAACAAGAAACGAAACAGGTTGAAAGCAAGAAATTTCTGTGATTGTGAGTGCTGCGACGATGCTGCGCTCAGAGGGAGTTGCGTCATGCCATTGCATGCGAATGCCAAGCTTACAAGTTGGTGGCAATTCAGTTGGCGACAGTTCGGTTGGCAAAAGTGCGCTGCCAAGATCTGCGCCCGGATCGCTGTCGCGCTCAACATCGGCGATCGCTGGCAGCTGGTGAAGGCCGCCGCGCTGGCCAGTGCCGGTCGCCAGCGGCACGGCACCTTGCGCGTCCAGGAGCCAACCGGCCGAACGCGCGATTATCAATCACGCTATCGTCGTGGCGTCATCGCGGAATGGCTGGCCGCGTTGGCGCTGATACTGCGCGGCTACCGCATCCTCGACCGGCGCTACCGCACCTGTGTCGGCGAAATTGATCTGGTCGCCGTGCGCGGCCGGCGGCTGGTGTTCGTGGAAGTCAAACATCGCGTGACACTGGCCGACGCCGCCGATGCCATTACCGCCCGGCAGCGTCAGCGCATCGCCCGCGCCGCCGAAGTCTGGCTTTGCCGGCATCGCGCCTACCACAGCCATGACCTGAGCTGTGACGCCGTGCTGCTGGCACCCGGCCGCTGGCCCCTGCACATGCGCGACGCATTTCCGTTTGTGATGGGCCCGCTCGCCATAGGTCGCGCA
Organism: Hyphomicrobiaceae bacterium; assembly: GCA_031402115.1. Classification (GTDB taxonomy): domain Bacteria; phylum Pseudomonadota; class Alphaproteobacteria; order Rhizobiales; family Hyphomicrobiaceae; genus JANNSA01. Next base: position 8,736 of record JANNSA010000699.1, read on the forward strand.
TGACGGGCCAGTGCTGTATTGGCGCGGATCGCCCAAATCAGACACACGTCAGACACCAGCAATTCCGGAGCCGCCATGACCAATCGTCTGCACAACAAAATCGCGTTGATATCCGGCGGCGCCACCGGCATGGGCGGCGCCGCAGCACGCCTCTTCGCTGCCGAGGGTGCGGCAGTCGGCATTGTTGACCGCAATGCCGAGGCGGGCCGCGCGCGCGTTGCCGAAATCATCGCCAGCGGCGGGCGCGCCGTGTTTGCCGAAGCCGACGTCTCCGATGAAGCCGAAGTTGCCGGCGCAGTGGCAAAGGTCGCCGCAGCGTTTGGCCCCGTCACGGTGCTGTTCAATCACGCCGGCACAATTGTCATCAAACCCTTCCTCGAAACCACACGGACGGACTGGGACCGGCTGATGGCAATCAACGTCACCAGCATGTTCCTGATGACCCGGGCCGTGGTGCCGCAGATGCTCGCGGCGGGCGGTGGGTCCATTGTCTGCACGTCGTCAATTTCAGCGGTGGCGGCAACGCCGATGGAAGTGCTGTATGGCGCCACCAAGGGTGCCTGCCATCAGTTCGCACGCGCCATCGCCGTGGAATTCCGCGACCGCAATATCCGCTGCAACACCGTATGCCCTGGCTTCATCCGGACGCCGCACGGCCTGCGTGAAATTGAAGAACTGACCCGCCTTGGCGTCGACGCGTCGGCAACGGCCATCGCCGCGCAGCAGGGCCGCATCGGCGAGCCCGAGGACGTTGCCCGCGCCGCGCTCTATCTCGCCAGTGACGACAGCGCCTTCATCACTGGCACACATCTGTTCGTTGACAATGGCTTTACGGCCGTCTGACCCGATGGCGGATCGGCACAACCAGGGCCGCCAATGCATGGCTTGCGGGGAGCGCGCACAATCCGCCGACGCAATCAGGGAGGCGCGAACACCGCTCTGCACGACCCAGTTCGCTGTCTGTCCCGGATCGCCGGCTGACTTACCGTGCGCATGGGTCAATGCCAGGGTGATCCACTTCGCCTTCTCGCCTTCTCGCCTTTTGGCAACAGCGAGATGTGGTCGGCGGCCGCGTTGTCGTGGGGGGGCGCGGGGGGCCCGCCGGGCCCCCCACCCGACCCCAGGAAAAGGAGAGAACACGGGGGGGGGGGGGGGGGGGGG
>JANNSA010000700.1:0-2189 GCA_031402115.1 Hyphomicrobiaceae bacterium
ATGTCGTGCGTCTCCGGCGTCGTTTGCGTGATCCCGCACGCGATCTGAGGCGTGGTTATTGCCGCCGTCAGAAATGAAAACGGAACCGGATCATCGTCGCCCGGCTGCATCTCCAGCCCGCTCCAATCAATCGATCGGCCATCCAAGCGCGCGGGCGTGCCCGTCTTCAGACGGCCCATGCGCAAACCCAAGCCGTACAGCCGTTCCGACAGTTTAAGCGCCGGGGCTTCTCCCGCCCGGCCGGCCGGAATGCGCTGTTCGCCGATGTGGATCAACCCATTCAGAAAGGTTCCGGTGGTCAGGACCACGGCTGCGGCTGTTATCTGTGTGCCATCCGAGGTGACGACGCCGGCCACCGCGCCCTGATCGACAATCAGGTCTTCGATGGCCGCCTCAATCACAGTCAGATTTGGTGTCGCCGCTACAGCCGCTTGCATAGCTTGCCGGTACAGACGGCGGTCGGCCTGCGCGCGCGGGCCCTGCACAGCTGGCCCTTTGGAGCGGTTCAGCAAACGGAATTGAATGCCAGCCTGATCAGCCACCCGGCCCATCAGACCATCAAAGGCATCGATTTCGCGAACCAGATGACCCTTGCCTAAGCCGCCAATCGCCGGGTTGCAGGACATCTCGCCGATGGTCTCGGGCTTGTGGGTCACCAGTGCCGTCTTGGCGCCCATCCGGGCAGCAACAGCCGCTGCTTCGGTGCCGGCATGGCCACCGCCAACAACGATCACGTCGAATTTTGAACCTGGATTTACTGCTGTTTTCATGCGCCGCACTGTATGGCAATCGCGGCGCGGTTTGAAGGCCCGATTGATGGTCACCAGTCCGAAACCGCATCTGCAAAACGCCGCTCGGGCTGGCAAAGCCCCGTTTCACGTGAAACTGGCGCGGCGCGTTTGGTTTCAGTCTGGGGATAGCGGGCTTATTTCCCGATGCAGAATCGCTTGAAGATCTGATCCAGCACGTCTTCTACATCGACCCGGCCCGTGATCCGGCCCAACGCGACTGCGGCCTGCCGTAAATCTTCGGCACGCAGTTCTGGCGCCGATAGGTCCCCGCCGAGGAAGGCCTCAAGCGCAGCGTTGGCAGCGGCAACCAGGCCGCGCTGGCGAGAAGAGGTAATGACGGCTTGACCACCGCCGATACCTTCGGCCGCCATCCCTGCGATGAGCTTGATCATGTCATTCATACCCTGGCCCGTCATCACGGAAATGGCCGGGAGATTGGGCGGCAGAGCCTTGAGACGGCGCGCGGGCAGCAGATCGGCCTTACTCACGACGGCCATCGTCCGGTCGCCGAGGTCGGCCAGTTCCTTGGGGAAGCTCGCGTCCGCCGACTGGCCGTCCATCAGCCAAATCACCAGATCGGCAGTACGGGCGGCCGCGACCGACCGGCGGATGCCCTCGCGTTCGAGTTTAACGACCGTTTGACGGATGCCAGCCGTATCCGACACGACAACCGGGAAACCTTCCAAATCGAGATGGACTTCGATGACATCGCGCGTGGTTCCGGCTTCTTCCGAAACGATGGCTGCGTCACGGCGAGCGAGCGCGTTGAGCAGGCTCGATTTACCTACGTTGGGCAAACCCGCCAAAACAACCCGAAAACCATCGCGAAGGATCTCGCCACGATGCTGGTCGGCGAGAAACCCTTGCAGTTGCGCGTGCAGTGGCACAACCAGCCCACGCGCTCTGGCCATAGCATTGGCGCTGACATCGGCCTCGTCGGAGAAGTCAATCGAGGCCTCGACCAGTGCCGTGGCCTCGATCAGCGTTTGCCTCCAGCCTTCATAGACAGCCGACAGCGCCCCGGATGCCGTGGCCAGCGCATGCCGGCGCTGAGCCTCCGTTTCGGCTTCGATCAGGTCGGCCAAGCCCTCGGCTTCGGCCAGATCGATTTTGCCATTGTCAAAGGCACGGCGTGCGAACTCGCCGGGTTCAGCGCCGCGCAAACCGGGTACCACGGCCAAGGCATCTAAGACGGATTTGATGACGGCGCGTCCGCCATGCAGGTGGAGTTCGGCGACATCCTCGCCGGTAAAACTCCCTGGCCCGGGAAACCAAAGGACCACCCCACGGTCTAGGACTTCTCCGCTGGCTGGATGCTTGAGCGCCCGGTAAGTGGCCGAGCGCGGAGCTGGCCGGCTGCCGGTCATGCTGTCGATCACGACCCCGCACGCGGGGCCG
>JANNSA010000701.1:0-1657 GCA_031402115.1 Hyphomicrobiaceae bacterium
GCCATCAGGTCGACAAGAGAAAGTACGGCCCCAATTTCAAGGAGGTCGCAGCCAAGTACGCCGATCAGAAGAAGGCGGCCGATGTGCTGGCCAAGAAGATCAGGCGTGGTGGAACCGGTGTTTGGGGCCAGGATGTGATGCCTCCACAGCCCCAGGTGTCGGCCGCCGAGGCACGCGCATTGGCGACCTACGTGCTGTCGCTGAAGTGATCGTCTCTTGGCCGCCTCGAGGGCTTGCGCCCGCGAGGCGCAAGAGGGGCATCGCGAGACGCTGAGGGCGACGATGAGCAAGGTTTGCAGAAAGCTCTTGGTGATCGCCTTCGCTGTTGTCGCAGAGCACGGCCATGGCCAGACCTTCTACTACGTCGAACCCGGCGTCGCGTCGTGTCCAGCGGCTCCTGCAGCTACCACCACAGGTCCGAAGTCGGTATCACGCGGCGTTCCCGTGCCCGGGCGCATCAGTGTCACCTGTGGGTTCGACCACGGGTCCTACACAGTGACTTTGAACTCGACCGATCCCGGTGCGACGTTCTCCCCCAAGACCTTCCTCGTCAATTTCGGCCGCATAGCCGGGAGCGGTGTCTTTGCCGTCACGTTCTCGACCGTCGGCGTTCAGAGTATCTCGACGGCCATCACCTCGAACATGGGCAGCCCGGCAGTGCGGGGCCACTTTGCGAGTCCAGCCAACCAGTTCAACGTCGTGAACCCTTGATCTGTCCGCGTCGGCGAACGACTGCCAACTGGCCGCGGCCGTGAGTGCGTCCATCGGAGGCAGCCTGCTGCACCTGCCGTGCTGCTGGCATCGAGGGTGTGGAACCGAAGGACGGCTGAGGGTTGCCGGCTGCCGTCGGCCAGCCAGGCCGAGACGGCAGCAATCAGTGTGCGCCCGACCTTCGACAGCATCCGCTTGACCCCTGGCGCAAGTCGTGAACGCGGCCGTCCATCCCATTCGAAGGACGGCGCAGCCGTGTCAAGCGCGTCGCGCGCGCGAGCTCTCGCGGGCCTGTTCGATGAACTCGGCGGCCGCAGGTTTCAGGCCGCTGCCGCGCCGCCACACCAGGCCCACGTCCACCGTGGGCAGGGCGTCGCGCAGCGGGCGCACTTCCACGTGCTCGGCGTCCAGGGTCCAGGGGCGATACAGGAAGTCGGGCAGGATCGCGATGCCCGCGCCCGCGCCCACCAGCGAGCGCACGGCTTCGAGCGAGCTGGTGCGCAGGATGCTGCGCACCTTGAGCTGGTGGCGTGACCACACGGCGCGCATCAACTCGTCGATGCTGTCGGCTTCCAGCACGATCTGGTCGCAGCCCGCGCATGCGGCGAGGGTCAGCTCTTCCTGTTGGCACAGGACGTGGTTGGACGGCAGCCAGACGCGGCTGGTGCTGCGCGTGAGGGTCTCGGCCACCAGGGCCTGCGGCTCGCTCAGCGCACTGCTCAGCATGATTGCCACGTCCAGTTCGCCATTGATGAGCAGGTGCTCCAGAAAGCGTGGCGTGTCCTCGGTGACATAGACCTCCACGCGCGGGCAGCTGCGCCGGTAGCGGCTGAACAGCTCGCTCAAGTAGTAGCCGGCCACCAGGCTGGTTACGCCAAGGGCCAGCGTGCCGACCAGGCCGGCGGTGGCGTCGTCATCGCCACCGCGCTCGCGCGTGGCTTCCACC